>JANWVW010000050.1:0-7291 GCA_025056095.1 Bacteroidia bacterium | reverse complement strand
TTGCGTGAGGGGCATGGAGCATGCCGTTAGGCAGTGCGAAGCGTTAGCGAAGCACCGAAGCGAAGCGTAGTGCGGAATGCCCCGACCCTTGCGTTAGCAAGGGGCACGCCCAAAAAGAATCAAATTTTTTTATACTTGTTGACTTATTCCAAAGTAATTTCAAGCCCTAAGCCCCTCAATTCGTGTATGAGTACATTGAAAGATTCAGGAACATTCGGTTCGGGAATATTATCCCCTTTAACAATCGCTTCATACACTTTCGCTCTACCGATAACATCATCAGATTTGTAGGTAATAATCTCTTGAAGAATATGCGCAGCGCCGAATGCTTCCAATGCCCATACTTCCATTTCACCGAATCGCTGACCACCGAATTGGGCTTTACCACCCAAAGGTTGCTGCGTAATGAGCGAGTAAGGACCAATAGAACGAGCGTGCATTTTATCTTCTACCATGTGTCCAAGTTTGAGCATGTAAATGACACCTACGGTAGTTTTTTGGTCAAAAGGTTCGCCTGTTTGTCCATCGTATAGTTGTACTCTACCATCTTCGGGTAGCCCTGCTTTTCTCAAATATTCCTGAACATCCTCATATTTAGCGCCATCAAATACAGGCGTAGCAAACTTGACACCTAGTTTTTGCCCTGCCCAACCTAATAAGGTTTCATAAATTTGTCCGAGGTTCATACGGGAAGGTACTCCCAAAGGATTGAGTACAATATCCACAGGAGTGCCATCAGCTAGGAAAGGCATGTCTTCGGGGCGAACAATTTTAGCTACTACACCTTTATTACCATGGCGCCCTGCCAACTTATCTCCAACGCGAAGTTTACGTTTTTTAGCTACATACACCTTAGCTAACTGCATGATGCCCTGTGGCAATTCATCGCCCACAGCTATGTAATGTTTTTCGCGTTTGTATTTGCCTTCTAATTCATTATACCGAAGAACATAGTTGTTAAAGAGCTGTTTTATGGCTTCGTTTACCTTATCATCATTAGTCCAATCTCGGGACACCATTTCTATGTACTTATTTTCATCTCTCAAATCCTGTAATACCTTGGCCGTAAACTTGGTACCTGGTTGTACTTTTATTTCACCAAATTTATTTTTAACAGATTTTGCCCTGATTTTTGAGTTTGGATTATCTACTTCTAAGAGGGCACAGAGTTTTTCAAACATTGTGTTGTCTAGTGCTTTTTGGTTTTTGAAGTGTTGGGCTTCTAGCTTAGCTAATAGAATTTTATCTTCTTTTCGGCTGGATACTTCTTTTCTTTGGCGAGTGAATAGTTTTTTGTCAATCACTACACCTACTAACCCTGGAGGAGCTTTAAGGGATGCGTCTTTTACATCACCCGCTTTATCACCGAATATAGCTCGTAATAATTTTTCTTCAGGAGTTGGGTCGGTTTCACCTTTTGGAGTAATTTTACCAATCAAAATATCGCCTTCTTTGACTTCAGCCCCAATGCGCACTATACCATTTTCATCAAGGTTTTTAGTAGCTTCTTCGCTTACGTTAGGGATTTCGGCTGTGAGTTCTTCCTCACCACGCTTTGTGTCCCTTACTTGCATTTCAAACTCTTCAATGTGAATCGAAGTGAAAATGTCTTCAGAAACTACTCTTTCTGAAATTACAATCGCATCTTCAAAGTTATAGCCCTGCCAAGGCATAAAAGCCACTAGAAGATTTTTGCCAAGTGCAAGTTCTCCATTTTGTGTACAGAAACCTTCGGTCAGGGGCTGCTTTTTCTTTACTCTATCGCCCTTACGGACAATAGGTACCATGTTTATGCAAGTGTCTTGGTTTGTTCGCTTAAACTTAGTCAGTTTGTATTCTTTTTCAGGACCATCAAAGGATACCAACTCTTCTATTTCAGTTCTATCATAACGAATGACAATTTTATTAGCATCTACATAAATGACTTCACCATCTCCTTCGGCTAAAAGAACAGCACGGGAATCAATAGCTACTCTACCTTCTAAGCCTGTTCCTACAATCGGTGCTTCGGGGCGAAGTAAAGGTACAGCTTGGCGTTGCATATTAGATCCCATCAGAGCGCGGTTAGCGTCATTATGCTCTAAAAATGGGATTAAAGAAGCAGCTACTCCCACAATTTGATTCGTACCAATGTCCATGTATTTGACATCTTTTACATGAGTTATCGGAAAGTCGCCCTCGTAGCGTACTTTTACATATTCATCACAGAATCTTCCATCTTCTTTAATAGGCGTATTTGCAGTACAGATTTTTTGTCCATCTTCTTCCTCTGCACTAAGATAGACTACTTCCTGGGTAGCTTTACCATCCTTTACTACACGATACGGTGTTTCAATAAAGCCCATGCTATTGACTTTGGCATACACACAGAGAGAAGAGATTAAGCCAATGTTGGGTCCTTCGGGCGTTTCAATAGGGCACAAGCGCCCATAATGTGTGTAATGTACATCTCTTACTTCAAAACCTGCTCTTTCCCGAGATAGCCCACCTGGTCCTAAGGCAGACACACGGCGTTTGTTAGTAAGCTCTGCTAAGGGGTTGGTTTGGTCAAGAAACTGGCTAAGTTGGCTAGTGCCAAAGAAAGAGTTAATAACACTTGAAAGAGTTCTGGCGTTAATCAGGTCTTGTGGGCGAAATACTTCATTATCGCGTATATTCATGCGTTCGCGTATAGTGCGACCCATACGTGCTAAACCTGTACTAAATTGTGCATATAATTGCTCACCCACAGTGCGCACTCTACGATTAGAAAGATGGTCTATATCATCTACAATATATTTGTTGTTAGTAAGGTCAATCAAATGTCTAATAATAGCCACAATATCTTCTCGTGTGAGTACTAAGCTCTTTCCATTTGGATCTATACCATAACCTGAAAGCTTTTTGTTGATGCGATAGCGGCCTACTTCACCTAAATCATATCGTTTTTCAGAGAAGAATAGGCGTTCAATTATTCCTTTTGCTGTTTCATCATCAGGAGCATCTGTATTCCGTAATTGGCGATAAATAAGCTCAATAGCTTGCTTTTCAGAGTTAGCACTATCTTTTTGCAAAGTGTTAAATATAATTTGATATTCGTTAATGTTGGCTTTTTCAGGGACAACAATAATAGACTCTATATCGGTTTGTTCTAATATAACCTCAATATCCTCTTCTCTTAGTACATGGTCGCGTTCAAAAATAACCTCATCTCTCTGAATAGAAATAAGTTCGCCTGTATCTTCATCTACGAAGTCCTCTATCCAAGTTCTTAGTACGCGTGCAGCTAGTTTTCTGCCTACAGCTTTTTTGAGTTCTTTTTTATTGTTTTTTATTTCTTCGGCTAGTCCAAATAGCTCTAGAATTTCTTTGTCGGTGCCATATCCAATAGCACGAAGTAATGTAGTTACAGGGAATTTCTTTTTACGGTCAATATAAGCATACAGTACGTCATTGATATCTGTGGAGAACTCTATCCAAGATCCTTTGAATGGAATGACGCGAGCAGAATAGAGTTTTTTGTTGTTCGGATGTTTAGTAGAACCAAAAAATACACCTGGTGAGCGATGCAGCTGACTAACAATAACTCTTTCAGCACCGTTGATAATGAAAGTGCCTTTCGGAGTCATATACGGAATATTGCCTAAAAAGACTTCTTCCTCTACAGTTTGAAAATCCTCATTTTCAGGGTCGTTGCAAGATAATCTCAAACGGGCTTTCAAGGGCACAGAGTAAGTTAGTCCTCTTTCTTGGCATTCTTCGATTGAGTAGCGCGGAGGGTCAACAAAGTAGTCAAGAAACTCTAACTTGAAGTTTTCGCGTGAATCGGTAATTGGGAAGTTCTCCTGAAATACTTTGTTCAAACCTTCTGAAGCACGATTATCAGGAGTGGTTTCAATTTGTAGAAACTGCTTGAATGACTGTATTTGTACATCTAAAAAGTCGGGATAATCAAAAATAGGCTTTACTTTACCAAAATTGATACGCCCTTCCGGAGTAAGATTTACTTCGGATTTCGTAGATGACTTAGCTTTTGCGCACATATTTATTTAAGCTGCAACTTATAGCTGTTAAGCAAGCCGCAAAGTTAGTAATATTTTTTTGAGTTTGTTCAAGTATTGACAAGAATTTTATTTACTCTTTCAAAAAATAAAAAATGTACGGTCTAAGTAAAGCATGATTTTTGTAATTCTTTAAGTCAATTTTTGTCTTTGTGAATTTTATCTCTCACTTTTATTTAGAACAAGCAAACAAAGATAATGCTTACCTTATGGTAGGTTTAGCTATCCCTGATTTATGGCACACACAGCTGAATTTGTATGCACCTAAACATGAACCTAATGACAGTATAGAAAAACATTGGTTCAAAACTGGCTTACAAAAACATTTTTTAGCAGATAAAATTTTTCATAACAGTTCTTATTTTTTAGAAATGTGTGATTGGGCAAACCGAGAGATAAGAAAAGCCAAACTTTCTGAAAATGTAAAAAGAAAATTTTTTCTTGTTCATGTAGGGATAGAGATTGCCATAGATATTGTGCTTATTCGTTTATATCCCTATTTAGTAGAAGAGTTTTACAAAAATTTTGATGAGGTTTGCCCTGAGAAGATACAGAAGTACATGGAACAGATATATTACTATGATTTTGAAGGACTTTCACAAAAAATTGTTCGCTTTGCTGCAGAGAAAAGAATTTATGATTATCTCAAGCCTGAAAAGTTAGTTTCTTTATTAGACCAAATCATGCAAAAAATAACACAAAGTAGCCCTTTCTCTGACCAAGATAAGGAACGAATGCTGTGTTTTATGGAGGTGCTAGACAAAAAGATAGCTTCTAACTACGAGAATTTATTTGAAGAAATGAGTAAAAAAATGAAAACTTGATTTGAAATAGGTTCTTATTGTAGAAAATAACGTTGGGCGCCCCGCAAAGCGGGGCGCCCAACAAACTAAACAACCCTCCTCACTTCAAGCTATTTACCACTTCCTTAGCTACACTTTCCAGCACACTCATCTCTGCTTCTTCTATCTTACCTTTTTTCAAACTTTCTAAAACATCATTGTGCTGACTTCTTAGTCGGAATATAAACTGAGTCTCAAACTCTCTTACTCTTTCAGCAGGAATAGAGTCTAATAAACCTTTTGTAACCACATAAATTGCAGCAATTTGCTCCTCAACAGGTATAGGATTGTATTGAGGTTGTTTGAGCAATTCTACAGCTCGTTTTCCTCTCTCTAATCGCATACGAGTGGTAGCATCTAAGTCTGAACCAAACTTTGCAAAAGCTTCTAACTCACGATATTGTGCCAAATCTAATTTGAGCGTACCTGCTACTTTTTTCATTGACTTAATTTGGGCGTTTCCGCCCACGCGAGATACGGAAATACCTACGTTAATAGCAGGACGAACACCCGAGTTAAATAAGCCACTCTCTAAAAATATTTGTCCATCTGTGATAGAAATTACGTTAGTAGGGATATATGCAGATACATCTCCTGCTTGGGTTTCAATGATAGGTAATGCAGTTAGCGAACCTCCACCTTTTACTAAGGGTTTTAACGCATCAGGTAAGTCGTTCATTCTACGAGCTACTTCTGTATTATCGTTGATGCGAGCGGCACGTTCAAGCAAACGGCTGTGCAAATAAAATACATCACCTGGGTAAGCTTCGCGACCAGGGGGGCGTCTAAGCAGCAAAGAAATTTCACGGTAAGCTACAGCTTGTTTAGAAAGGTCATCATAAATAGCAAGGGCATGTCTGCCTGTATCTCGGAAATATTCGCCGATAGTAGCCCCTGCAAACGGTGCGATAAATTGAAGAGGTGCAGGATCTGAAGCCGTAGCCACTACTACAATCGTGTTTTTCATTGCGTCATATTTTTCTAAAACACGTACAATTTGGGCTACTGTACTTCCTTTTTGTCCTGTGGCTACGTAAATACTAATTACCCCTTCATTCAATCTACTTTGGTTGATAATTGTGTCAATTGCAACGGCGGTTTTGCCTGTCTGTCTATCGCCAATAATCAACTCCCTTTGCCCTTTTCCGATAGGTATCATAGCATCAATAGCTTTGATACCTGTTTGCAAAGGTTCTTTAACAGGTTGTCTGTAAATTACCCCAGGGGCTTTTCTTTCCAAAGGAAGGTCTATCAAATCTCCTGAAATAGGTCCTTTTCCATCAATCGGCTGCCCAAGTGGGTTAATTACTCTTCCTAAAAGTCCTTCTCCAACAGGAATAGAAGCAATTTTTTTAGTTCTCTTTACAGTGTCTCCTTCTTTTATCCCTTCTGATGTACCAAACAACACAGCACCTACATTATCCTCTTCAAGGTTAAGTGCCATACCTTTTACTCCGTTAGAGAACTCTATGAGTTCACCTGCTTGAACTTGTGTTAAGCCGAATATTCGGGCAATCCCATCCCCTACTTGCAGAACTACCCCTATTTCTTCAAGTTCGGCATCTGTTTTTACGCCTGCAAGCTGGCTGCGAAGAATTGCCGACACTTCATCTGGTCTGATTTCTGCCATAAGTCCTTAAATTTTCGCAAATATAAAAGTAAAGTTCTATACATATACAAAACTCCATGTTATTTTACCAAAATGCTAACTTCATTTCAACTTCATAGCTTCTAAATATCGTTGAACGTACTTACCAATAACATCAAACTCAAGATTTACATACTGACCTACTTTAAGTGCGTGTATATTTGTATTTTGGTAAGTGTAAGGTATAATAGCCACAGAAAATGTATTCTCTACCGCACTGACAACGGTCAAAGAAATTCCATTTACAGCAATAGAACCTTTTTCTACTACCAAGGGCATGTACTTTTTATCGTACTCAAAGGCGTACATCCAGCTGCCGTCTTGTTCCTGTATCTGTATTACTTTACCTATGGTATCTACATGCCCTTGCACAATATGTCCATCCATAAAGCTATTAGGTTTCATGCTTAATTCAATGTTTATTTTATCGCCTACTTGCCAGTATTGAAGCGTAGTCCGAGATAAAGTTTCTTTAACTGCGGTAACTTTGTATGTGCTATGGGTAGGGTCTATCTCTACTACGGTCAAGCAAACGCCATCGTGAGCCACAGACTGATCAATCTGTAAGGTAGGCACTATTGGATTTTTCAAAGTAAAATGCTTATTTGTACCTTGGGCTTGAATATCAACAACCGTGCTGTATCCTATGACAATTCCTGTGAACATAGGTACAAATATAGTTTAGAAAATGATTTTATTTTTTTGGGCGTGCCCCTTGCTGACGCAAGGGTCGGGGCATTCCGCACTACGCTTCGCTTCGG
>JANWVW010000049.1 GCA_025056095.1 Bacteroidia bacterium | reverse complement strand
GGTTAAGTTGATGATTTTGAGTTAGTTATGTAAAAAATTGCGAAAGACATCGACGGTTGTTGATTGTCAAGGAGTTAGGTCAAAAAGTGGGCTAAAATGCTACGAATTTCGTAGTGTTTTAGGTAGTTTTGGTGGACATCGACGGAAAGGGATAGTCAAAATCTGCCCTGCACGCATAAAGAAAGCGGTTTTTGTGTGTCAGACTTTTTTGAGTAAGTAAAGTGTTTTCAATTTTTTTTGAAAGTTTGTTTTGATTTGATTGCGTGAGGCATGCGGAGGGTGGGCGTTAGCCCAGTGCGTAGCGCAGCGAAGCACCGAAGCGTGAGCGTAGCCCGAAGCACGCCGACCTTGCCCACACAAGCACAAGCGAAGTGTGGGCAAGGGCACGCCCAAAAAATAAAACTTAAACTTTCACACAGTCCGAAAACAGACCTTTATACAAATGAACTTTACCACCTTCAAGGTTCATGTAAGAGCAACTTTATGTATTTTTGTAAGTATGAAAAAAGCTAACTTGTTGATTTCTGGAATATTTTTTTGCAGATTATTGACCTATGGACAAAACGAAGAGATACTGTGGGCAAGTGAAGTATTAGACTATTCTAGCCAACCCATAGATGGCAAAGTGTGCGCTGCGCGTGAAGTATTAGGCAAACCGAATAGTATGCTTCCAGGGGGAGTTTTATCAGCTACTGCTTGGTATCCGTATTCACGTAACGCCAAAGAATATGTATGGGTTAAGTTTGCTAAAAAAATTAAGGCTAAACAAGTAATTATTTGCCAAAACTACAACGCGGGCGGTATCATAAGTATTGAGGGCTTTGACGATAAATTAAAACCTTATCTGATTGTAGAAAGAAATCCTAGCCCTGTCCCTGCTAAAACTGCCGAAGTGCTTCACTATGCTATCCCCGTAGATGTTCCTGCTATCCATGCGATTAAAGTTACTTTAATAGGAAACGATAAAAAATACTACTACCAACAAATTGATGCTATTGGTATCACAGAGAGCAGCACATTAGTGTATCAGCCTAAAATTGATTTGATAGAAAACATCAAATTTCCTTCTGCCCCTGAAAAATTAGATGAAAATATTAATTCACCTTACGGCGAAGATGATCCTATTGTATCTGCCGATGGTAAGATTTTGTTTGTCAATAGACATAATCACCCAGAGAATACAGAGGGTGAGGGAGATAATAGCGACATTTGGATGTCTGAAATACAGCCTAATGGCAAATGGGGACCTCTCAAAAATATGGGTAGTACGGTCAATAAGTTTGAATCTGTTTGGCCCTGCGGGGCTTTACCTGATAACAACACTCTTTTAGTGGGTACAAACTATTACGATGTCGTTAAAAAGAGAAATGTTACCGCACCTGCGTTTTGCTATCGTACTAAAAATGGTTGGTCCGCACCCCAAAGAATAAACATTCCGAATTGTTATGCCACAGGACTAAGTACCTTAGACTACGGAATGGCACCTAACGGAAAAGCTATCTTTATGGCTTTTGACCGTGAAAATTCTTACGGGCAAACCGATATATTCGTCAGTTTGCTACAAAATGATGGTACTTGGACAGAACCTATTAATCTTGGGCGTACCATCAATACCGCAGGTAAAGAAAGCACTCCTTTCATGGCACCTGATAACGTAACTTTATATTTCTCTTCCGATGGTAGACATGGCTACGGCGGCACAGATATCTACATGAGCCGCCGATTGGATGACACTTGGACAAAATGGACTGAACCTTTAAATCTTGGTCCTGTAATAAACACCCCAAAAGATGACTCCGAATACTCGCTTAGCGCATCAGGAGATTATGCTTATTACGTAATCTCAGAAGATGGCTCTTTCAAAGGTAAGGATATTTATCGCATTAAACTGAATGAAGCCGTAAAACCTCGACCTACCTGCTTAGTTTTTGGTAAAACGCTCAATGTCAAAACCAAAGAACCTGTTGAAGCCCAAATTTTTTATGAAACACTTAATACAAATGATAAAGATACCACAAAAGAATCAGGTATTGCTAGAAGTAATCCTAACACAGGTAGCTACAAAATTTCTTTGCGCGCGGGCAAAGTGTACGGTTTTAGAGCAGAAGCCAAAGGCTATATAGCAGTAGATGAAAACTTGTCCTTAGTGGATTTAACAGAGTTCAAAGAAGTAGAAAAAAATCTTTATCTTGCCCCTATTGAAGTAGGACAAACCATTTCCTTGAATAATATATTTTTTAGTCCCAATTCAGCTGTACTTTTACCTAGTTCTTACCCTGAAATTGATAGAGTATCCCAATTTTTGAAAGATAATCCGCAAATAAAAATAGAGGTTCACGGACATACGGATAATGGAGTGGCAGGTACCACTGAATCATATCTATTGCAGCTTTCGGAAGAACGGGCTAAAAGTGTAGCCGAAGCGATTATCAAACGCGGGGTTAAACCTAATCAAGTTAGATACAAGGGATTTGGCAGCACAAAGCCCATAGCAGACAACACTACTCCTGAAGGTAGACAAAAAAATAGGCGAGTAGAGTTCGTTATTGTAGAAAAATAGCGCTTAAGGCTACATTTGTTTTATTTTTTCAATTACTCTTTTTTGCTCTTCTATTTTGCTTTTCAATTCATCTATAGCTTTTTGATTTTCCTGCATTTTAGTTTTGTTTTCCTCTATCTTTTTAGCGTAGTTCTCATTTTCTTTTTGCATGTCTATTTGGTTTTCAGTGCGTTTTTTCATTTCTTTCTCCATTTCGGATAATTTATCCATTTCTTCAGCTAAACGGTCTTCGATATAAACTTTTTTAGCTTCTTCAGCAATTTCTTTGACTAAATTGCGCAAATTGCTGGCTTCGGCAGAATGTTCTCGTGAATTCACAAATAAGTCATAACCTAACGCTGCGGCAGCAATGACCGTAGTAGTATTTTTTCTGCTTTCAACTACTAAGTAAAAGTCTATTGTTTTGGAAGATATTTTAGGAATATTAGCGGCTAATGCACTGTACACATTTTTGCTTTCACGAGCTTTAATGTCCCATGCTTTAAGTTTGCGCTCTACGGCTTTTATTACAGTTTTTTCAGGAATTTCAATTTCTATTTGAAAGCCGTTTCTCTCTTTCTTATCTAACTTGAAAGAGCGTTCGGATACTTCTTTTTGTGCAAATACTTGTACAAAAAGTAATAGCAGGGCGGGAAAGATATGTGCTTTCATACTTACAAATATACTACAAACTGTTAGTAAAATGGCTTATCTAAGTTAAAATATTTGTCTTTCTGCATGATAAGAAGAGCGTACCAAAGGAGCACTTTCTACGTACTTGAAACCTTTTTGTAAAGCTATTTGCTTCAATTCTTCGAATTCAGCAGGAGGAACGTATCGTTCAACGGGAAGGTGCTGCTTAGTGGGCTGTAAATATTGTCCCATAGTCATAATATCGCATCCGTTTTCTAATAAACTATCCATGACCTGCAAAATTTCTTCACGAGTTTCGCCCAAGCCTAACATAATTCCTGATTTAGTTCGTAGCCCTGCTTTTTTAGCTTCACGTATCACTTGCATAGACCATTCAAATTTAGCTTGGGGGCGCACTCTGCGATATAAACGAGGTACAGTTTCCGTGTTATGATTTAGGATATCAGGACGCTGATTGAGTACCATATACAAAGGTTCTAACTTACCTTTGAAATCAGGAATAAGCACCTCAATGGTAGTATTAGGGTTTCGTTTGCGAACCTCTTCTATAGTTTTTGCCCAAATAGATGCACCTCCATCTTTGAGTTCATCTCGGTTTACAGAAGTGATTACACAATGTTTTAATCGCATTAAATATACGGCTTCGGCTACACGATAAGGTTCTTCTGTGTCTAATTCTGTAGGCTTTCCTGTAATTACAGCACAAAAGTTGCAAGAGCGTGTGCATATATTCCCTAAAATCATAAACGTAGCTGTACCTGCGCTCCAGCATTCTCCCATGTTAGGACACATTGCACTTTCGCAAACGGTATGCAATTTATAAGTATCTATAATGTTGCGAACCCTAGCATATTCTTTTCCATGCGGCAACTTAACTTTTAACCAATCAGGTTTTTTTTGAACATTGTTATTGGTATCTTGGATAACAGGCAACTCAATTAGCATATACTGAATAACAAACTAACTTTGCTTTGTATTTCACAAAGATAAAAAACTTTTTGACACTCTGTTAAAAGGTTCTTCCTATACCTATTAACCATCTAAATTGAAAAGGCTGCTGACCTGCAGGTACGTAAGACAACCACAAAGGCATATCCACACGCAATACAAAAGGTGCAGATTGATAACCTTTTGGAGGAAAGAAAGTAAAAGCTACCCCAAATCCCGCATCTTGCAAAATACGAGTATTCGGCATGCTATTAAAAATCATTGTACTATGACTGACTATATTAGTTAAATAGCCTGCATCATAAAACAAATAGGGATTCCACTTGACTCGCCCTCGCAAGCGTACAGGTACTTTATAATGCCATTGAGTTCGCAGTAATTTGACAAAATCTATTTCTAAGCTAGTCGCTAAGCCTGTATTACCTACGCTAATAAGCTGGTTTCTTTCATCTAATACAAAATAACGTGCGTAACCCCTTACATTTAAACCTCCACCTAACTGCAAATGAGCAGGTATTTTACCTTGCTTTCGTACATACAAACTTTCAGGAAACATATAAGACCTATACCAACGGTGGTCATATTCTTGTTCAGGATTAGCGCCGTATAAGTAAAGATTACTTTCAGGAATGTTGTTCATGCCAATTTGCCCAAAAATACGCCACTTGATGTCAAATTTTTTTTGAACGAAGTTAAATAAAACCTGCGTATTAAAGTAGGAATTGTTGTTTTGAGCTATTAACCCAGGTGCTACTAATTCTGTGTTTATTTTTATGCTTCCCCATGCTATCAAACGTTGCTTTTCTATCCCTACACGAATAGAGGAATTTACAGTATTGTTTGCCCACAAGCTCGGATTAGGTAAAAATTCGTTATCTATATCTTTCGGTCTTAACATTATTTTGTAATAAGCAAACACCTTAGTGTAATTTTTGCTACCTACTACTGCGGCAAAAGTTTTATTTAGCCCTTCTTTTATTTGCCAAAGCCCATCTCGAATTTCTACATGATGAAAATGAAATACCTGTCTATCTAACTTGCGCAGCGGTGCAGAATAGCTTGCTCTGAAAGCAACAGGTAAAATTTTACTTTTGTAAGTAGAGTCATTTATCCCATAACGATAAAATCTGCCCAAAGTGGTATTTGCCCAAATGGCTACTTCAAACAAATCCAGGTTAAAATAATTGCTTTTGTACTGAATACCTGCTTGTACGCCTGCTAAGCCATTGTACCAAATATCAGGTCGCCAATAGCTGCGGGTATGTTTCCAATCAGGATAGTCAGGGTATACTCCGCTCTCAAACTTAATAATGTTCTTATGTTTAAGTTGATTATCTCTTAAATCTACATCAGCAAGCAAAAATTCAGGGTCAATAATCAAATTATCTAATTCATTCGGTAGTTCTATTTCAAACGTATAAGTAGGATGCAGGCGCTTTCCCCAGCCCCGCCATATCGGCAAAACTTTCGCATTTGGGTGCTTGAAAGGTTTTACAAAATCCCTGTTAGGAATATATGCATACGAAGTATCACCTTTTTTAGTTGTGAACATCAAATCTAAGGGCATTTCCATATCTCCCTTGCGAACCAAGGTAATTTTTACCTTGTTTTGACCTAACTTTTTTACGCATTGGATACCGTAGTCAATCTGTTTTTTTGTAGTCATCCATTCATCAAAAAACCAATTCAAATCTACTTGGGTAGCGTCAATCATGGCTTGGCGAAAGTCTTCCTCATACGGGTGTGCTATAGCCCAACGCCTAAAATATTCCTGCATACCTTTCCAAAATAACTTATCGCCTAGTACATATTTAAGGTTAAAAAGCATAGTTGCCGTTTTAGTGTAGACCAAACTGTGTCCTCTGTCTTCCCCGTTTCTTCGCAGTGAGCCATCAAAATCGTCAGCATGAGTATTGAGTTGAATATCGTAGCCATTTTTTGCTCGCCATAGATAGCTGTAGTAAGCATTTGAATAAATGGTTTCTACTTCTTCATAACGTTTTTCTACATAAGGAATATATTTTGGGCGAATATCATATTTGCCGTGTAAAGCTTGCATAGCTATAATTTCCAAAAATTGCGTAAAACCTTCATCCAGCATAGGTCTGTAAGTTTCGTTGTTACCTATTATGCCAAAGAACCAGTTATGTCCAACCTCATGAGCAAAAAGTGGCTTATAGGTAGGCGAAACGCCCCCACACAGAGTAAGCATAGGATATTCCATACCATCTCGTGCATCGGCTACTACAATTTTGGGATAGACATACTTCCCTACAAGGGTAGAATACACTTCAATTACTTTTGCGGTAAATTCTGCTGCGTCCTGCCAACGAGGAGCGTTGGGCTGCATAGCCAAAGCAATTACTTGAATACCTTGCCAATTCGCTTCACCAATCCGGTAGGAAGGGTCTGCCGTCCAAGCAAAATCATGTACATTAGCAGCGTAATATATCCAAGTTTTCTTTTTACCTGATTCAGGGGTAATTATGCTGATAGGCGTTTGTGTAGCCGATTTGAAATTTTTAATATCTAATGCACTTCTTAATTCAGGAGGTAGAACTTGGTTTTTATTTTGTAAAGTTCCTGTGGCTTCTACAATGTAATGATGTGGCAAAGTTAAATTGACTAAAAAAGTACCAAAATCACCGTAAAATTCGCGGTTTAGATGTTGATCTAATGCCCATTTGAATTTACGGTCATACACAGCTATACGCGGATACCAATGTACAGCATCATAGTGTTTAACGCCATCATGAATAAACATTTTCATCCTGCGAGGTTGTGAACCTATGTCAAAATAGGTTCTGAATTCAATATTGAAAGTAACTTTACTATGCGGTAAAATGGGCTTATCTAAATAGACTTTGAGAATAGTTCCTTGTAGCTCTGTAATTTGGGCTTTACCTTCATATTTAAGTGATAAAACTTCAATATTCTTACCTTCTGCTTCATATTTTCCGTACTTGGGCCTGATGTGGGTGCTATGTAGAGTAAGGTCATGCAGGTCAGAGTGTGGATTAAAGGCATTTTGGTATAGATTAAAATAGGCTACTTTTAAGGTATCAGGAGAGTTATTAGAATAAATCAGCGTTTCTGAACCTTGAATAATATCTGTTTGGTCATCTAATTCTGCATCAATAGTGTAGGCTACGTCCTGTTGCCAATAGCCAGGATAGGGAGGCTTGTTTTTCCAATAGTATGGGTTTTGTGAACTATCGTACTTGTAAGTAGGTTGAGTAAAATCAAATTGAGCGTGAGAAAAATAAAACTGTCCTAAAAGCAAAATTATGCAGACTAAATACCTCATGATAGTACAAAAGTACGTATTTGAGTGGTTTTTACAAATGTGATAAGAGCAGGCGTGGTTGTGTTTTTGCTAGCTTAATATATTATTTCCCATATTGCTTTACTTTGTAAAGGTTTAAAACCGTGAATGTATCTTTTAGCAAATTGCTCAATAGCAGCTAAAATAGCTTTTCTCTCTTCGGTTGTTAGGGGGTAGCTTTGCTCTGGGTTGTAATAAACGTCTTCTAAATACGTAGGTAAATGTTGATAATCAGTTTCTAATATATCTTGCCAAGCTAATACGTTAGGTTTGTAGCCAAGATAAGCACATACATTCAGCAGAATATGGACATACAAATGGATAAGGTGTTCGTTTTGTCTATCCAATTGAATGATTTTGTCTTTCAAAAAATCAAAAAGTAAATGTGGTTGGCTATCTTCGTGTAAAATGCAAAGCAAAAATTCTGCTAAGGAAGAGGTATAAAGAATTTTTTTTATTTCTGTATGCAAACTTTGGTGATAGTAAATTAAGTGCAGTTCGGAAAGTAAATGAAGCTCTCTTTCAGCACGATAGTAAAAAGTAACTTGGCATATATTCAAAGGCAAAAAGTAACTCATTTTGTTGGTCCCTTTTTTAAGTTTCTTCTTAACTCCTTTCGCAATGCAGGAAACCAGACCATATTCTCGGGTGTATATACGCGCAATGACACTGTTATCCGTATAGTCAATATGGTCTAACATGATAGCAAGTGTATCTATGGCTTCTCGTGCCATTTTGTTGATTGACAAAAATAAAAACTTTTTCACATTTTTAGGTTCATTATTTTTTGTGTTTAGGTAGTTTTTCGTACAAGTGAATACTATATGAGGTACATTTTCGTAACTTTGCTTTAATGAATTTAAGAAAATTTTTTGATTTTTTTATCTTGCTCGTTACAGTTTTAGCCCTTTCTTGTAGAAAAAATCTTGATATTAAAAACACTACGGGTAAGCTTTCTTTATCTACGGACACATTAGTTTTTGATACTCTGTTTACAACTTACAACTCTCCTACAGCGCGTTTGTATGTATTCAATCGTACCAATGGGCGATTAGACATTGACTTTATGGGAATAGAAAACCCAAATACAGACTTTTCTTTAATTATTGATGGAATTAAATCAAATCAAGTTAGAAACTATAGTCTGCCCGCAGGAGATAGCTTACTCATTTTTGCTTCATACAAAGCCAAAGCACAAAGTTCTCAAAACTACTTAGCCGAAGAGTTTATTACTTTCAAAGTCAACGGACACACGCAGCAAGTGGTAATGAAATGTTTTAGTGTTAACGGAATTATGCTTTACAACACTTTGCCCAGCAGCTATTACGTAATGCAGGACACGGCTTACATCATAAGAGATACTTTGAGTGTAGGAGTTGGGCAAACCTTAGTCATTACTAATAAAGCTCGCTTATATTTTGATAATCGTGCGGCTATTTTAGTTCGAGGTACGCTTAAAGTGCAAGGTACAAGACAAAATCCTATTACTTTTCAGGGAGTACGATTAGATGACAAATATAAAACTCGTGCAGGACAGTGGAGTGGAATTTACTTTTTCAAAACCGCGAAAGACAATGAAGTCCACTATGCCGAAATTAAAAATGCTTATTATGGCTTGTATGCAGCCTATCCGCAAGATGATGATAATGTAAAATTAGTTGTCACTCATACCAAAATTCACAATATGGTAATAGCAGGGCTTACAGGGGCAGAAACTAAAATATATGCCTATAACACTTTAATTTATGATTGTGGTAGAAGTGCTGTGCAAATGTTTGCAGGTGGCACATATCAGTATGACTACTGTACTTTTTACGCAGATGCCGCCAAATACACTCATGACCAGCCCACTTTTGTAGCCTTAGACTATTTTGGCGACCCAAGAAATCCACTTACCACAGGTGCTTTGAATCTTATAATGCGCAACACGATTGTGCATGGCAATGGCAAGCCTGAAGATGAATTTTTTGTAGGTTTAGTAACGGATCTACCTTTTGGTTACAATATTAGCCACTGCTTACTTAAAACTAAAAACTTTGCTAGCCAAGATTTTATTCAAAACCCAATTCATCAAAATATACTTAATCAGGACCCGCAGTTTGAAAATACAACAGAGAGAAAATTTGCTGTCAAGGAAGGTAGTCCTGCAAAAGGTAAAGGTATTCCTATTGCAGGTATTACTTTGGATATAGAAGACAATCCGCGTAGTGCTACTGCGCCTACGATAGGAGCTTATGAGTAAATTAGTTGAGCAAGAAGGATAGGTTAATTTAATTTTTATTTTTTGGGCGTGTCCTTGCCCACACTTCGCTTGCGCTTGTGTGGGCAAGGTCGGCGTGCTTCGGGCTACGCTTTCGCTTCGGTGCTTCGCTTCGCTACGCACTGGGCTAACGCCCACCCTCCGCATGCCTCACGCAAATGAACTTACCGTAATCCTTCAAGAAAATTGCATACTTTTGTAGTCAAAACTTGACGAATGTCAACCCAACCACTGTGCAACTACGACATTTACAACTTTTTTCGCTTTTTAACTCTCCGTCTAACAAAGTCTTAAACCAACTATTACGAAACCACAGCCTTATGCGGCAGCAACTTTTTCCTCAATTTTAAGCACATTATTTTCTTCAGTAGAATAATTTTGTACTTTTGGCTGTATGAAGTTTGCAACCAAAGCTATACACGCAGGTATTGAACCTGACCCTTCTACAGGGGCAATCATGACACCTATTTTTCAAACTTCTACGTATGTACAGGAAGCCCCAGGAATACACAAAGGCTATGAATATGCGCGTACTCAAAACCCCACAAGAGACGCCTTGCAAAAAAACCTCGCTGCGCTAGAAAATGCGCAGTATTGTTATTGTTATGCTACAGGTTTAGCCGCCACAGATGCCATTTTGAAACTCTTTCAACCTGGTGATGAAATTATTGCCACAAATGACCTGTACGGTGGTACATACCGACTATTTATGCGTATCTACGCTAAATTCGGATTAAAATTCCATTTCATCAACATGGATAACCCAGAAAATATTTTGCCTTATATCAACTCCAACACTAAAATGATATGGATAGAAACCCCCACTAACCCTATGCTCAACATTATTGACATTGAAGCCGTAAGTAAACTTGCAACACAATACAATCTCATTACAGTAGTAGATAATACTTTTGCTTCTCCTTATTTGCAAAATCCACTAGATTTAGGTGCTACCATAGTCATGCACTCTTTGACTAAGTACATTTCTGGTCATTCAGATGTAGTGATGGGCGCAGTAATGACAAATGACCCCAACTTAGCGGAACAGCTAAAGTTTATTCAAAACGCATCGGGTGCAACTCCAGGTCCGCAAGATTGCTTTCTAGTACTTAGGGGCATAAAAACATTACATCTTAGAATGGAAAGGCATAGCTACAACGGTAGAAAAGTAGCAGAGTTTTTAACTCAGCACCCGAAGGTAGACCAAGTCTACTGGTGCGGTTTACCTACGCATAAAAATCACCATATTGCTAAAAAACAAATGCGAGACTTCGGAGGTATGATTAGCTTTACGCTCAAAGGGGATAGAATGGAAGATGCCCTAAAAGTACTCAAAAGCACAAAAATATTTTCCCTAGCAGAAAGCCTAGGCGGAGTAGAGTCGTTAATTGGTCATCCTGCTACCATGACTCATGCATCTATCCCTCGAGAACAGCGATTAGCTAACGGCTTAAAAGATACTTTGATTCGCCTTTCCGTAGGTATAGAAGACATAGAAGACCTAATAAATGATTTAGCCCAAGCTATTGGCTAACGTTACTCTCTTTCTTTTCAAGAAAAAACATTAAATCTGGGGCAAAATGTGGGTTGCCTGTTAGGTAATGCTCTATCTTTCCTATGGTATAAAACAAGTTTCTTAGCAAAATTCTTTTCCAATCTAAAATAAAAGGAGAGGGATATTGATAATAAAAACCAACCAAGTGCGCCCATACAGGTGTATGTATGGGAATAGGAATAATGCACTTTTTTATTTTGAATCCACAGCTTTCTACCATTTTAGAAAATGTACGAGTATTGTAGTGCACTACGTGTTCGTAGCAGTCCCATATATCCATTTTGTGCGCTTTACCTAAACGCTGGGCTAATTTCATTTTAAGGTAATTGTAATTTGCGTTCGGTACTTTAATAACCACAATACCATCTGTTTTGAGTAGATCAAAAACAGTTCTTAGCATTTTTTTAGGTTGCGTAACGTGTTCAAACACATCAATTAAAGTAATCACATCATAATGTTCTTTTGGTAGATTGGCTTCTTCTAAAAAAGCAGTGTGTATATTTAGTCCCCAGTTTTCTCTCGCAATTTTTGATAATGAAGGGCTAGGTTCTACGCCTTCTGTTTCAAAACCAAATTCTCTTGCTTTACGCAAAAAAAAGCCCATGTTTGTGCCTACATCAAGCAATTTACCTGTTTTCTTAATCTTTTTAATTTGTCGCAGCTCATATTCATAATTCCTATCTCTATGGTGCTTTTTTTACCTTTGAATATCAACATCGCTTCATTGTAATATATAGAAGTGTCGCCGAAGTAATTCTTTTCAGCATCTACTGCTCTTGGATTGACATAAGTTAAACTGCACTCCTTGCACCTAACTACTGACAATCCTCTCTCTTCATATACTTTAACGTAATTATCAGCATCACATAAAGGGCATTTGCAGTATTCTCTTTCTGCTTCACTGTAAAAATCTTTTTGTGTTCCCCCATGAATATAATCCTCTCTTCTTAATTTTTCCATACTTGACAAATTTAGAGAATTCAAAATAAACCAATTGAAATATATTTACAAAAAATCCGTCTTTTAGTGTATCAAACCTTTGGAGTCAAGATAAAGTATAGTGCATAGCACGGAGCAAACAGCACAAGAAAGAGCAATGCAGCAAAAATGGTAGCCAATAGGAATAGAATAAGAATAAGAGTAAATCCAGGACTTGTTCCACCCCATGAAAAGAAAGCAAGAAGTAGAGTATAAAATAGAAATACAATCGATAAAATTCCACAAACTATTCCCAAAATTGAAACAAAACGAGTGTGCTTATGATTTTTCTTCTCTTTTTTTTCAGCTAGCCTATACGAAATACATAAGCGCTCATCTCTTACCTCATTATTAGAAAAGTGAGCGGCCCACAAAGGTACATTGCTTAGTAACAAATACAAAATTAAGACAACTAAGTAGGTTGAAATTTTCATAAGCTTATTAAACTAACTAAGCAGATTTACGAGAGACAACAATACGAAAATTTATGATAGATAAAATTACAAAGAACCAAAACGCGATAACTGAAAGCCAAAATGGAATGGAAGAATATGCTTCAGTCCGCACAAGAAGAAGCACAGCTAAAATAGATGTGAAGATACTACTAATTATTCCCATTACAAACAAAGTAACTAAATGAGTTTTGGGATAATCAGAGCAAAAAAGAGGTAACAAGAAAGTACCAAACAAAAACGCAAAAGAAGAAATGGCTCCCACAGAGAATATGCCTGCGATAGTAAAGATAGTAACAAAAAGCCAAAATACGACCTCTCTTATCGCTTTTTTGTTATTATTCTGCTGGTGCTTTATTTCAAGTATACTTTTGCTTTTAGAAGATAGCCCTGAGCAAGTATTAAATGAACTAGAAGTAGAAATAGTCCCACCTAAGGAAAAAAATGAGAACACAACTATAAAAATACCTAAGGCGAAGATATACTTCATGGTACAAATTTATAGAACCTGACTTAATTTTTCAAAAAAAACTTATCATTTAAGTATATTTATCTTTTCAAGTTAATTTGCTTTTCAATAGTATTTTGTAAAGATGCTTGTAAGTACCTTTTTCGTAATGAACTTATCAAGAAATTCTTTCCGTTGGTTTCCACACAGTTTGAGGTTTAGTAAATAGATATCTGAAAAAGCCCAATAAAAGCGCTGCATTCATAGCTAAAAAATGACTTAAAAATCGCAGAGGTTTGAAACCTGCTTTTTCTTTAAATAGTGCTATATCCAGACCAATTAAAATACAAATCAATAGTGCTAAGCTTGCCAAAATAAGATAAAATTTGCTTTTTGTAGCTAATACTATCAAACACACTGCGGCTAAAACCATCAGCAAGGGTAAGAACCACCGTAAAACTTTGTGAGAAAAGTAACAAAAAAACACATTTGAAAACGGCTTTTTCCAAAAGTTAGTAAAATAAAATAGGTTTTGAAAATTACCTACTGCATACCGAGCTTTGCGCCTAAATTCCTCTGTAATTTTAGTAGAAAAAGTTTCAAATCCTAAGGCGTTAAGTTCAAATATAGCTTTTTTGCCCTGTGCCAAAACTTGCATGCTTATAAAAAAGTCATCTGAAATAAATCCTTTGGGTACAGGAACATATAATTCTTTACGAATAGCATAAGAAGCGCCAAAAGCACCTATCATGCAACCTAACAAACCTTCGTAGCACTTTATTTTATTCTCAAAATGAATGTAGGCTGTTTCCTGCTCTGAAATACCTTGTTGTAAAACCTTATTATTAGTAATGTTGCCCCCTACCAAGCCAATATCCGAATTCTTAAAATGGGCTACCAAGTTAAAAATATGTGTCGGTGTGAAAAGAATGTTAGCATCGGTTAAAATTAGAATATCAGCCTGAATGTTTTCTACCAATTGATTGATAATTTGAGCTTTACCTGTTCTTTGGCTAAAAATACGTAAATGCAAGTTCGGATACTGCCTTTGGTACTGTTGTACTATCTTATGCGTATCGTCGGTAGAATTGTCTGAACCTATCCATACTTGTAGTTTATCTGGGGGGTAGGTAGTATTAAAGGTATGTTCTATTTTTTGGGCAATGACTTTTTCCTCGTTATATGCGGCAAATACTACTGCTACTGTGGGCAAAGAGTCTTCCGAAGTGTATTTCACTTGGTTAGGTTTTTTATTTTTAGCCAATAGTTTGAGAATAAAAAAATATCCTGCATAGTGGTAGCCCAAAAGAAAAATCACGCTCCAAAATATAGAAATTGCGATTATCTCCACAAAGCAAAACTAAACATAAAATTAACTTTGTAAAAATTCTTATCCAACTCTGTTGGTTTTATGGGATAGCTTAGTTTTTTGGGGCGTGCCCCTTGCTAACGCAAGGGTCGGGGCATTCCGCACGTAGCCCGCAGCACGCCGACCTTGCCCACACGAGCGCAAGCGAAGTGTGGGCAAGGGCACGCCCAGAAAAATAAAAAATTCAATCTTTTTACATAATCACTATTTTGCAGCCGAACTTATATGGATGCATACCTTTATTTTGAACAGTTAATTGCTGCTTTGCAAGAAGAGCAAAAAGAAGAAGAGCAGTTTTACATGCAAGAGATTACCAAGCTAAGCCTTGAAGAGCGCAAAAACAAAGGACTTTTGTGGTATCCCACCCGATTAAAAAATGAAAACTTTGACCAAACCGAAGGTATCTTAGCTACCTTCGAAAAAACTACATCAGAACTCTAT
>JANWVW010000048.1 GCA_025056095.1 Bacteroidia bacterium | reverse complement strand
CGTTAGCGAAGCACCGAAGCGAAGCGTAGTGCGGAATGCCCCGACCCTTGCGTCAGCAAGGGGCACGCCCAAAAAATTAGAAAAAAATCAAAGGATAAAAATATCAGACAAATTGTCATTTTTATTTTACTCCCCCCTGCAAAAGCACACATATCCCAAACGCAGTGAAACCAAAACCACAGTATATTCGTTCAAACTGCGTGAAAGATACACAAGAAGTCCAAGATAAAATTCCTGTATCCAAAGTAGCTCGCGCCACTGCTTTTCTAAAAACTGGAGTAAAAGTTGGTGCAAATTACGTCAAACATTATGCTAAAAAATTAGTTACCGAAGTAAATCAGGAAGAATTAGATGAGAAAAATGCTGCGGATATCTACGAAACGCTAAGCCAACTCAAGGGCAGCGCTCTCAAAATTGCCCAAATGATGAGCATGGATGAGCAAAACTTGCCAAAGGCTTACACTCGTATATTTGCCCAAGCTCAATATAAAGCTCCACCACTCTCGGGTCCGCTGATAATTAAAACTTTCAAAGATGCTTTCGGTAAAACACCACAGGAAATTTTTGACACGTTTGATATGTCCGCTTCGCATGCCGCTTCCATAGGACAAGTACACAAAGCTACCAAAAATGGACAACACTTTGCCATTAAAATTCAGTACCCAGGCGTAAAAGAAGCTATCTCATCAGACCTAAAAATGGTCAAACCCTTTGCTATGCGGCTAATGAAAATGAAAGAAAAAGAAATTAACACTTATTTACAAGAAATTGAACAAAAGCTCATAGAAGAAACAGACTACCTTTTAGAATTGAAACAAGCTCAAGAAATTAGCTCACTATGCAGAGATATACCTAACGTTAGCTTCCCTAAATACTATCCCGAATATTCCGCAACCAAAGTGCTTACCATGGAGTGGATATTCGGCAAGCACCTTGACCAATTTTTAGCAGAAAATCCTTCCCAAGAGCGTAAAAATAAAATTGCCCAAGCAATATGGGACTTCTATAACTATCAAATACATTACTTGAAAAAAGTCCATTCCGATCCTCACCCTGGTAATTTTTTAATTAGTGAACAGGATATCTTATACGTGCTTGACTTCGGTTGTGTAAAACAGATTCCAAAAGAATTTTACGAAGAGTACTTTAAGCTTACTCACCCTGATGTTTTATCTTCGGATGAAAAAACTGAACTTTCTTTGCGAAAATTAGAAATTATCCGAGATAGCGATAGCCAAGAGCAGGTTAAGTATTTTGTCAAACTTTTTCAAGGTATGCTTAAAATTCTTGCACAACCTTACTACCAAGACAGTTTTGACTTTGGAAATCCTAAATACTACTCTGATGCCCAAAAATATGCGGATGAACTAAGTAAAATGCGAGAAGCTAGAGGTTCAAAACATTTCTTGTATGTCAATAGGACATATTTCGGAATTTATAGTATGATGCAGCAGCTTCAAGCTCATATCAACACAGGCAAGGAATGGAATTTGAATAAATTTGTAGTCCTTGAATAAAAACCGATAGATTAAAGTTTTGTAAATCAATGTGATTAAAAAATTTTTTTTCAAAGCAACGTATCTTTCTCTGATGGTGAGAATAGCTTAGGTTGAAGTGCTTTGACCACAAAGCTTTTTCTGTGGTGTACAGTATAGCCATACTTGCTTATCGCTTGAATATGCTGCGGAGTTGGATATCCAACATTTTTATCCCATTGATATTCTGGGTAAAGCTTGGATAGCTCATGCATATAAGCATCACGATAGTTTTTAGCCAATACACTTGCAGCTGCTATACTTTGATATTGCGCATCTCCTTTAACTATACAAGTGTGCGTAATACCTGGGTAAGGCTTGAATTGGTTGCCATCTACCAATAAATGCATAGGTAGAGGTTTTAATTGTTCAATAGCCCTGTGCATAGCCAAATAAGTGGCTTGTAGTATATTTAGTCTGTCAATTTCTTCCACAGAAGCTACACCAATAGCATAAGCAATAGCTTGATGAATAATATAAGTACTAAGTTCCTTTCTCATTGCAGGGGAAAGCTGCTTGGAATCTTTAAGATTTGGAATTTCTACATTTGTAGGCAAAATAACCGCTGCGGCTACTACAATTCCTGCTAAACAACCTCTACCTACTTCATCTACTCCTGCTTCAATAACATTTTCTTTGTAGCACTTTTTGAGCATAGTTATATCAAATTTAGTTTTCAAATACACAAAAACTTCAGTACTCTGTGTAAATAAAAGGAACCGAATCAGCCTGCTGAATTTGATAGACAACTACTATTAAAATAACGGCTATTAAGACTTTTATTACTCCGGGCAAATAAATGTAACGCTCTATCACGAACTCTTTGTATATTTTTGGCGTAAAGTGAAGTAAATAACCTAATATTACAAGTAAAAATACCTTGTATGAGTTTGCCCATACTTGGGGGATAGCATCCCAATTAAAGTGAAGGGCAATTCGGTTGAGCATCACACTTATTTTATCTAACTCTCTGCAGTTGAATAGGATATAAGTAAAAATAATAAAATGAAAAGTGAGTAGCCAACTCAAACTATTGTATAACCAAGGTGGTAATTTCTTTGTCCATTTTTTACGCTGTTTGCGTGTAGCAGTTTCAAAAGCAATGACTATTCCATGACTTACTCCCCACAATACAAAGTTCCAGCTTGGGTTATGCCATATTCCTGAAAGAAAAAATACTATCAAAACTCCGAATACACTTGCCCATATTCCCCAATTTCTCAAACTCATACTCAATGGCATGAAAACATAGTCATTAAACCAGGTAGAAAGGGAAATGTGCCATCTGCGCCAAAATTCTGTCATATTTTGAGCGATAAAAGGAGTATTAAAATTTGCGGTAAGTTGAAAGCCTAGCAACATAGAAAAACCCATAGCCATATCTACATAGCCTGAAAAATCACAATAAATTTGAATACCAAACGCATATAAAACTGTTAAATTCTCAAAACCTGTGTATAAATTAGGCTGATCAAATACACGAGCTATGAAGTTGGAATAAATATAATCTGCAATAAATGCTTTTTTGAAAAAGCCTACCATTATCCAGTAAAATGCTTTACCTGCTTGTTCTATGTTTAATGAATAAGGTTGTCTTATTTGAGGTATAAACTGTGAAGCTTTATCAATAGGACCCATCAATACATTGCCGAAAAAAACAAGGTAGAGGTAGAAGTCAAGAAAATTTCTACAAGGTTGAATAATTCGTCTTTTAACATCAAACAAGTAGCTTAGTGCCTTGAAAGTATAAAAAGATAGACCTACGGTTTCTACTGCATGCTTGACAAAAGGGATATCATCTGTGCTAATGTGAGGGGCAAAAATGCTGTAATAAGTGTGAATAAAAAAATTTGTGTACTTAAAGTATCCTAACACACTAAGGTTGATAACCACTCCTATAATCGCAATATTCCTGCGCTGGGTTTCACTTTCATAAGTGTTTAGCCATAAGGCTATAGCATAGTTTAGTACAGCCATTGAAGTAATCATAATTACTACGGGGTAATCCCCTGCTTTGTAGTAAAAAAATAGACTAAAAAGAATGAGTAAAAGGGTTCTAATTGTGATATTTTTATGAACTACTGCATGAATAGCAAACAACAAAGTAAATAGAGTAAAAAACATCCGAGTATGGAATGCCATAGAATGGCTGGAGCTATATGCGAATTGAGATAAATACTCCTGAATAACATTTGGTAGCAGCATAGTACAGTGCTACAAAATTAAGCATTAGATTTTCATACAGACATAAAAAATACCCCAAAACAATCTTGTTTTGGGGTATAGGAATAGGTTTGAAATAGGTTATTCTTTGGTTACCATTATGCGATGTGTGTAAATATGCACTCCATTAGTTACTTTGAGCATATACACACCCGCAGGTAAATACGCTGTGGATACGTTTTCAGTATATGTACCTGCTGTATAGCGATATGTTTCACTCCAAACTGTATTGCCCTTAATGTCTACTAGAGCCATGTTAACATCCATAGATTGAGTAATATTAAGAGTGATATTGAAGTTGTCCACGGTTGGATTAGGATAAATTTGAATGTTACCTTGTCCGAATAGCGCATCGGCAATGGAGTTAGGTGCAAATTGTACACAGGTAGAGTCATTTGAGGGATTAGCATCAGGGTTTCCGTTCGGATTTATAGTACGGATACAAACTGTAGGTGTGTTAGAAGAGGGCGTGTAAGATGCGGTGAATGTATAGTTAGCACTACCTCCTGCGGGAATAGTTCCTGTGAATGTTTCAACTACAGGACTGCCTGATGGGTGTTCCCTGAATGAAACTTGTACAGTATTGAGTGTAGTTAATCCTAAGTTTCTGATTTTAACAGTAAGTGTAGTGGGTGTTCCTGAGGTTACAAAAAGCGGTGCTACAATGCTTTCTGCACTTGCATCTATCTGTATAGATGAGCTAGAAGCATTACCATTCAAAACAAGAGTGTCATTGAATTTTCTCACATCATTTGGGGTATTGATGTATGCTTTTAGTATAAAAGGACCTGTACCTACGTTAAGAGTAGTAGTATAAGTGTAGAACACACTATCTCCAGGGTTTATAGTTCCTAATGGCGTAGCCATTTCTACAACAGGCGCATTGGTATTAAATTTATAGCATAGTTGAGGGTTACTTACAGCACGAGTTCCTACATTGACAATAGCTACTTTCACAGGAACGCTAGCCCCTGGAATCATAGAAGTGGTAGGGTTAATAATAGCTGCCATTTTCATATCTATTCTATCTACACGAAGTGTTGTAATAATTGTATCGTTAGTTCTATCTTGATCTGCGGATAAATCCGTCCATATTTTGAAAGGAAGAATGCCAACTGTGGAAGCTAAGTAAGGTGTAGGGAAAGTGAAATGAATAGTGTCATTAGGTGCTACCGTTCCTGAATAAGTAGCGCTAACTGCTGCCGAGCTACCTACCTTGTATCGTAAGGTAAAGCCTGACAGTGCTTCATTGCTTAGATTTTTGACTACAAATTTTATCGGAACTAAATCATTTTCTAACACTACAGAGGGCACAGGGCTGAGCAGCGCAACTGCTTTTAGATCTGCCCGCTTAATAATCAAGTTTTTCTTTACTGTATCATCAGAGGGAGTATTATCGCCTGTTGCTTTAACCCAAACTACTAGTTGGTCAGGTCCGAGTGCGGTAGGTACAAAATAACCTGTGAAAGTGTAATCCACAATCTGACCGGGTGTAATTGTGCCTGAGTAAGTTTCAGTAACTAATGGTGCTGTGGTACTTTTCATAGATACAGTAGGATTGGTTACAGCTACTGCTCCATCATTTTTGAAGCGTACAGTTACAGGATTGTTGTATCCTATGAATGCTACTGAAGAAGAGGGAACAAGAATAGAAAGTGCTTTGAGATTAGTAAATGGCTGTATGTTCACGTTATAGTCTTCTGTTTCACCTTCGTCAAAAGCACCACAGGGCATAGGAACAGGCATAGTTCCGTACGCATACGCATATACTATACGCATACGCGTTACACCTAAAGTAGCTGTAGTGGGTGCTGTTATAGTTCCTGTAATTGGAGTACCTGAAGTTCCTGAACCTGTAAAGACTTGTTCTGTGGCGCTAAAATTACCATCCTTATCATAGTCAATCCATACGCCCACATTATAATTGATACCCCAATTCACATACGCAGTATTGATAGTAATAGGAGTAGCAACATTTATTTCAAGTGGAGCAATCGGTGTAGGATAAAATATGTATTTGCTGTTTAGTGTTCCTGATGATAAAGTAGTTGTACCTAGTTGCACACCTGATATATAAGCTTCCCAAAAACCACCTGTAGCAGTAGAACCCGAAACACAATAATCAATTAGACGGCTACCTGTAGGTGCAGTAGGACTTGGCACTGCGCCGAATGGAGCAGCAGAAATATAAATGCTATCACAAGTGGCATCAATCACATTACCCATGGTAGCCGTAGGTAGCACATCGTAAGTTAACCAGAAGTAGTTCGGTCCTCCTGTAAGCACTTGAGTACCTGTAAAGTACATTACACCACTTGGTGAAGGAATTGTAGAACCGAATTGTGTAGTAGCCGAGAAAGTGGGATTGTTGCCTGTGTACCAAAGTTTAGCGTTGGCAATGTCAGAAACACTTGTAGTACCTAAAGTGCTCAGCTTTATTTTAGTAAGATTAAAAGGACTCAAAGAACCTGTAGTATTAATCTTAATAGCAATTACAGGGGCATGAGTGGTACCTCGCGTTACAATATCTGTAATTTGTATAGTTTCAGCGCTATTATAGACCATAGGGGTAGGTGCGTTAATGATAACTACGTAATCTTCTGTTTCACCATACCAAAAATTGCTACAAGCATCTGCAGCGGTGGGAACAGTTGCATAAGCACAACGTACTCGCAGACGCGTCGTACCTGTACTAGCAGAAGAAGGAATAGTAACCATGCCTGAAAATACACCTGTACCTGAACCAGGGGAAGAATAAACAAACTCTCCTGGATCAGAAAAATCACCATCAATGTTGTAGTCTATCCATACACCAAAACCTTGACCCCAAGCAGGCCCAGATTGCATGCTAATGGAATAAGTGTTGCCTGGGTTAACTACAGTCGAAAGTGAACTGTAAAATATGTAGTTATTGGGATTACCATTACAACCTGATGCGTTGTTAATTATTGTGTTAAAGGAGAAATTGTTGATATAATCCCCTGAACTACATAGAACAGAATAAGTAGGTGTACAGTACTGTGCGTAGTACTGACTTACCCACAAGAACAAGAACAAGCTAAGTAGCAGGTTTCTCCCTATATTCATATTCATTATTTCTTTGTTAATAAATTACAACTTTTTTAGTTATCAATTGGTTACTTGAAAGAATTCTACAGTAGTATATTCCTTTTGGCAAGTGAGTTAAGTCCATAGGCAAAACGTAAGCACCTGGCAAGTAAGTATTTGTAAAGCCATGTACTTTTTGCCCTTGTAGGTTATAAACTTCTATAGCTATGTCTTGACGCTTAGCAGAATTGAACTGCATGCTAAATTGACCTCCATTAGGGTTAGGGAATATTTCTACATTAGAAATATCAGGAATGACGTTGTCTCGAACATTGCTGGGCGCAACAGGTTCAGGTGTAAAGGTACGACAGAGTACATCATTAGAAGTGTTACCGTCTACTTGATTATTGGGATTCATTGTTTTGAAGCATAGTACCATTGTGTCTTTTGTCGGTGTAAATGTTCCCGTAAAGTTGTGTAGAATCTTAGTACCAGGTAGTACCACTGTACCATTTACAATATCTACAGAAATAGGTGTAGTAGCAAACTGTTCTCTTACTTCAATGGTGTAATCCGTCATTACATTACTTCCTAAGTTTTCTACCCAAACACTTAGAGTTGTCGGCTGGCCTGCCTTAATATAAGCAGGAGAAGCTACACTCTCAGGGCGTATATCTATAATCGGTGCCCCTATCGTAATTGTAGTAGTCGCAGTGTCATTGGATGGATCTAAGTCATCGTACATCTTAACCCATGCTTTTATAGTGTATGTTCCCGTAGTGGTAGGTGTGAAAGGTATAGCAAACAAGTGATTAGCCGTACCGCCTGGCGGAATTAAACCCGGATACACAGAGGTTACAGGTGTTCCATTATTAACTCTATAACCTAAAACAGGGTTAATTGCATCTTTTGTACCCACATTTTTAATGTAAATTCTGGGTTTATAGTTACCTCCTACAATAAAAGGAGCTGTTTCTATCCTTACAGAATCAGCTTTACAATTTTTCAAATCTGCTCTTAAACAGATGGGACCCAGTGTGTCATTAGTTCCATCGTGCTCCAAACCAAATAACTTAACATATATCCACATGTCGTATACACCATTAGTAGGTAAAACTAGAGTAGAAGGAATAGGAGCACTGCTAGGAGCACTAAATTTATATGTAAATGTACTACCTGAGGGAAGACTAGTAATTTTAATAACTGTATCCGCATAATCTACTAAAGTAGAACCTAATTTGACAAAATACCCGATACGCATTGAGTCATTGTTAGAGCTAGTTAGCGCTAAGTCGCCCATATTTTTTACAGTCATCTTAACAGGATATTCAACGTTAGCAAACAAAGATGTAGGGCATTGCACAGGTTCTACCAAAGCTTCTGCTTTCATATCTCGTTTAGGAAAAACCAACTGCTTATTACAAAGTGTATCATTAGAAGGGAATTTATCTTGATAAGCTACTGTATTGCCATTATGTACAGACTTGACCCATGCACAAAGTGTATCTCTTCCTAAATTGTTAATAATCAAAGGTTGAGGGTGGGCAAAGATATAATTTGCCCCGGGGTTTATCATAGTACCTCCCGCAGGGCAGGTAGGACACATCATTGCAGTATATACACCTGGATTGTAAGGTTTGTTTACACTACCTGGGCTAAGCTGCCAAGTTACATAGCAAGTGTCAATAGGATAAACCCCAACATTATCTAGTTTCATAGATATTGGATAACTACCTGCGCTACTAAAAATATTTGTTAAGGGCAAACCCAAAATTTGATCTAACTTCATGTCTACTCCATCTACTGTGGCTTTATAATCCTGAATATGACCGAATACAGCACCACCGACCAAAGTAGCGCAGTTTGAGGTAAGAGCAGATGAAGCATTAAAAGCACTATATCCAAAATTAACTACAATTACTCGTAAAGCATGAGGTCCAGGAATAGCTGAAGCCGTAGGGACGTTTATCACAATGTTATTTACACCCGAAGATAAATGAGGAGCAGTAGATAAGTAAATATTCTCAGATGCCTCAAAATTTCCGTTATCGTTCCAATCTACCCATACACCTAAACGAGATGGGTCTGTTACTGTTATCTTAAAAGTCTGTGGAGAACCTGGAACTATCTTAGCAGTTTGATTGATAGATTGGTAGCCCGAAGTAGGGCATGTACCTGTCCAGTTAATTTTAGGGCTTCCTGTAACTGGATACTCTAGTGCAGTTATGCCGTTGCTACTACAATCTAACCCCGTACAGGGGGTAGTCATTGCTTGGCTAAATCCTGTTTGATAACTAAAAATTCCAAGAAACAAGAAGCAAAGAGCAATAATACCGGTTCTCATTTTCATCACTACTTATTTATTATTATTTACAGTTAGCCTGTTGAAATTCTAACACAAATATAATACACATTACACAACTATGCAAAGTTTTGTAAAAAAAATCTTGTACTTGAAGATAAAAACAAAACAGCCACAGCTTTTTCGAGCTATGGCTGTTGTTGTGATTGTTCAAATTACTCTATTACAAACTTATTAGTATAGATACCACTATCTGTTTTGAGCGTGTAGAAGTACATACCCGCGGGCAAGTCTGCTACGTTGATAGTAGATACATACTGACCCGCGCTTACATTCTGATTAGATACGGACTTCACAGTCTGCCCCATAATATTGGTAATAGTGATTTCTACCTGCTTAGATTGAGTTACACTGTAAGGAATGTTGATTTCTGTACGGGCAGGATTGGGATATGCAAGACCAAGTATCACAGTATTATCTACTGTGTTAGCATTCACAGAAGTGAAAGGACCTGCTGATCTCAATTTAGCATACCATATAGGATACTCAAAAGCGTACTCTTGTACATAGGCTACATGAGGTATCATTATACCATATCCACCCCATCCTGAAGAATACTTGTACCGAACTTGAGTGGGTAGCATGTAACTAATGTTATACCCTTTTGCAAAGCCTGCGTGAGGTCTTTCGGAAGCAAAAGTATTTCCATCATAAATAGGATAAGTTTCATCTCCGTTTTCTTCTAAGTATATAGGTGAAAATACACTTTGGGTTGTGTTTGCGGGATTTACATCTAATATGTCTGTACTTGTCCAAGTTGTACCAGGCTTGTAATACATGAAAATAACTACAGTTTTGCTGGAGCTATCTGGGCCTATTTTAGCTGCAGGGATTTTGTAGGGACTAGTGTATCCGTAGCTATTCATAGCAATCTGTAAGGATTTGCCACCATCACTAGTATCAGCTTGACCCAAAGGTATTTTGTACAATCTGAACTGAGTTGCACTTGCAGGAATACGCCAAGTATTTTGATTAAAGCCTAGAGAGGTGAAATAGATAGTATCTTCGCCATAGTTGGTTAGCCAACTTGCGCCACTGAAGAAATAAGTGGCCCACGAATTGACACTACCTCCTCCATGCCCAGACATAGGTGTAGACGCAGGTATTCCACTAGTAGTATAACGAGAGCAAGGAATAATTTGCAACACTACGGTATCTTTAACAGAGCTGGGCATAGAAGCAGGGCGCTGATAATAGTAAGGAATAATTAAAGAGTCAAGATAGTAGGTATATACCCCTGCAGTGGAAGTCCCACTTCTTAATATAGTTAGGTCTCCATGGTCTGGTAAAGAAGTGCTACCAAATACGGCAGCAGCAGGATCAAGTCTAAGAGCATACCCGTGTATAAAAGGATCACCCACTGTACTACTATATTGTGCTTGTATGGTAGAGTCAGGGAACATGTAGTTTATAAATGGGTCAGACAATCCTGATGTGCTGTTGACAATTTGTGAAGCCTCTACATAGCAGTACCAGCGCTCACCTAATGTGGCTGTTCTTGCTTCAGGATGAGCACCTCTATGCAGCACGGGGCTTTTAGGATAAGGGACTCTTTTTACAACTTGATTTTGGAAGTCCATGCTATTAGGCACAAACGGCATTAAGTTCTGTGCGTATATCGCACCGCCAAACAGTAGTAGAGCAAGGATACAGATAGACTTTTTCATATTCATAATGGTTTCACAAATTTAACAAGTTTTTTTTACATTGCAACACCTATCGCAAAATAATTATGGATTTTTTGTTAAAAAAAGTTCAAGACAATGTATTTCAAACCTTTTCAAATCCACAAAAACTACATTTTTTGCTTGCTATAAGTGGAGGAATAGACTCTATGGTACTTTTAGATATCTATGCAAAACTTAACCTATCTTTTCACATAGCCCATGCAAATTTTCAACTACGCGGTCAAGATTCGCTACAAGATGAAATATTCGTACTTGAACAAGGTAAAAAATACGTGGAATCTTCAAAAATTCACATCCAACGTTTTGAAATCCATAAAATACACCAAAATTTGAAGGATACTTCCGTGCAAATGTTAGCTCGCCAACTACGTTATCAATGGTTTTATGAGTTACTCAATACTTACAATTTAGACTACATTGTAACCGCCCACCACGCCGATGACAATATTGAAACCTTTTTTCTCAAATTGTTTCGCAAAAGTCCACAAGGTCTATCAGGCATGGGCATGCTATCTGAAAAACGCATATTCCGCCCATTACTCAATGTGTTTAAGATAGAAATTCAAACGTATGCAGTACAGAATATCATTTTTTACCGCGAAGATAGTTCTAACCTCAAAGATGACTACTTACGTAATCATATCAGGCATCACCTTATTCCGTACATAGAAAAACATTACCCAACCTCTAAAAACGCTATCCTTGCCATACTTGAATATCAAAAGCAAATTAACCTAATGGCAAATACATACTTCATGGATATATGGCAAAAAACCGTTACACAGCACTTGGATTGCTATACCATTGACCTTATTGCTTTGCAAAATTATCCTACCCATATTCACTCTGCTTTACCTTGGTATTATGCAGACAAATTACGAATAGGCACTAATCAATTTGAGCAATTTAAGTACCTTTTTCAGCCCAATACGACTACAGGTAAAGAAATGCGAACTTCTACCCACAAAGCCGTACGCTACAAGAACCTTATTCAAATTTTTCCTATCAATACAGATGGAGCAGAAGAACTTAAAATTTACACGGTAGCTCAAAATTTAGACATCCTTACTCAAATAGACAAAAACTATATCTTAATAGCAAGTGATTACATAGCTACATGTAAAGATAACCTATTTAAACAGGTTACCAGAATTCAGCGTTGGCGTGCAGGTATGAAAATACTTCATCAAGGTAAGATGAAAAATATTGCAGATTTACTGCCTAAGTACAACATTACCCCTTATCAAAAAGAATATCTGTATGTAGCAACTGCTCCAACAAAAATTGAGAAAACATATTCCCATTTACTGAATAATTTTTCCAACAATGCTTTGTCCATTTCTTTTGAAGTTTTATTTGTATTTTTTTGCCCAAGAAACGTACTTTTGCAACTTAAATAGTTATGAATGTTCCTTTCGTAGATTTTAAGCCCAGCAATGAACAATTTAGACAGCGTGCTTTACAAATATTTGAGCAGGTATTTGACAAAGCTTGGTACATTTTAGGGGAGCAGGTCCAAAAGTTTGAACAAGAATATGCGCAATATCACAAAGTAAAACACTGCATCGGTGTAGCTAATGGATTAGATGCTTTGCATATTGCTTTGCGAATAAAGGAAATTACTAAGGGTGATGAAGTAATTGTACCCTCTAATACATACATTGCTACAGTGTTAGCCGTTTCTTTTGTAGGGGCAAAACCTGTTTTTGTAGAACCCCGAATAACTACCTATAACCTTAACCCAGAGCTTATTGAACAAGCCATCACTGAAAGAACTAAAGCTATTATTCCCGTACATTTGTATGGGCAAGCTTGCGAAATGGATGCGATTATGCAGATAGCGCAAAAGTACAATTTATATGTTGTAGAGGACAATGCGCAAGCTCAAGGGGCATCATATAATGGTACAAAAACAGGCGCTTTTGGACATGTTAATGCCACTAGCTTTTACCCAAGCAAAAATTTAGGCGCTTTAGGCGATGCAGGGGCAATTACCACTAATGACGATGTGTATGCATACAAGTGCAGAGTTATGCGTAACTATGGCTCACAAAAACGCTACTACAACGAAATGATAGGAATAAATTCTCGTTTAGATGAAGTGCAGGCAGCTTTATTGCGTATCAAGTTAGAGTTTTTGGATACTTGGAATGCAGAAAGAAACACAATTGCTCAAAAGTATATTGAGCAGTTAAATAATGTAGGCGACCTTATCCTGCCCACCACAGCCGAAAAGGCTACACACATCTATCACTTATTTGTCATTCGTACAAAGTACAGAGATAAGCTACAAGCCCACTTGCAAAATGATGGCATTCAGACAGTTATTCACTATCCTATTCCTCCACATCTTCAAGAGTGTTACCAACATTTAGGATATAAAAAAGGCGATTTTCCTATTGCGGAAGAAATTGCGGACACTTGTTTAAGTTTGCCCCTCTTTGTAGGAATGACCGAAGCGCAAGTACAAAAAGTTTGTCAAAGTATAAAAGCGTTTTACGAAAATGTATAATCAAGTTTATTTTGCTTTGTAGGAAAGGTAATTACCGAAGATTAAGTTTTTATTTTTTGGGCGTGTCCTTGTGGGCGTTTCGCTGCGCTCATGCCCACAAGGTCGGCGTGCTTCGGGCTACGCTCACGCTTCGGTGCTTCGCTGCGCTTCGCACCGTGCTGACGCACGCCCTTCGCATGCCTCACGCGGCAGCTTTTTGATGTTTTACCCTGTTTTTATACATGCTTTACTGTACCTTGTTTAAGATTGATTATCAACTGCTTACAAGATTAAAAATTTTTTACCTTGTTTCAAATGTTATTATTTTATCTTATTTTACATTGATTTTCAAGTATTTACAAAATTAAACCTTGAATACATGAACTTTTTATATCTCTTTAACCCTGTACATATAAGTTTTACTTTATTTTAAATTGATTTTCAATAATTTGCAAGATTAAAATATATTTTTATCTTGTTTAGTGTTCATTTTCAGGTATTTACAAGATTACGTTTTGAATAACTGAACTTAGTTTGATAGCGGCGTGTGCGTGAGGCATGCGGAGGGTGCGTAAGCAGTGCGGAGCGTAGCGAAGCACCGAAGCGATAGCGTAGCCCGTAGCACGCCGACCCGAGCGCAGCGAGGGACACGCCCAAAAAAAGTAAAATCAATCAATAATATCTAACCTAATATATAACATAAAATCTTGTCAAAGACAATAAATTTTACATTTGTACAGAATGTTTTATTTTTGTAAAAAACTTATCAATTATGGCATTAGACCGTTTCGGTATAGCAAAACGAATAGCCCAAGAAATCAAAGATGGCATGTATGTAAATCTCGGGATTGGCATACCTACTTTGGTAGCTAATTTCATCCCATCAGGCATCAGTGTGGTGTTGCATACAGAAAACGGACTTTTGGGTATGGGTCCGTTCCCTTATGAGGACGAAGTAGACCCTGACTTGATTAACGCAGGAAAGCAAACCGTTACAGCACTGCCTGGGGCAGCTTTTATGGACTCAGCAGATAGCTTCGCCATGATAAGAGGAGGACATATTGACCTCACTATATTAGGAGCGATGGAGGTTTCTGAAGAAGGCGATATTGCTAATTGGAAAATCCCAGGTAAAATGGTAAAAGGTATGGGGGGAGCTATGGATTTAGTTGCCGCAGCAAGAAATATCATAGTAGCTATGCAACAAGTAAATAAAAATGGCGAGTCAAAATTATTACCTAAATGCACCCTACCACTTACTGGGGTTAAATGTATCAAAAAAATCGTTACAGAACTAGGGGTATACGAGGTAAATAATGGCTTTGTGCTTTTAGAACGAGCCCCAGGCGTAAGCATAGAAGAAATCAAAAAATCTACTGCAGGTAAATTGATTATCAACGGAGAAATACCTGAAATGAAACTTTAATATCACCCAAGAAACAAATGACGGGCATACATATTTTTAATAAAACAAACATGAATAGAGAACAAAGAAACGTGTTTTTTTAGTTTTTCTTTTTATCTTCCTTATAAGGCTTCGTACTGAGGTGCATAAAGACTCTAGAATTATTGTGCATATTGATTAGACTTTATGAACACAAGGTTTAAGGAGATTTTTGGTTAAATAAGCACGCTGATAATCAACACTTTACAAAAAATAGCATGATTTTGTATTTTTACATATAACACATTGAAAATCAGTATAAAGTAAATTTGTGTACGCTGTTTAAGAAATTTCTGTTCATAAACTCTATTGTAAATTCGAAAAAATGTCTTAAATTTGTGGCACAAAATAGTAAATAGCAATATGAAAAAAGCAAAGTGGTTTTTATTTGTCTTATGTTGTGGGGTAATACTTGCTACCACCTCCGCATGCAATCAAGAGGGGTGTCGAGGAGTGGGAGGCAAACCTCGTGTTCATATACCCAAACACAAGCCACCTGGACTCTTCCCTAAGGGTGCGTGGGGTTCATATAATGATGTACCTGAGATATCTCAAACAATTGTCAAAGGATAACGCACCGGTATTATGTTAGAATGGATAACACTGAATAACATCAATCAGCTGACAGACATATCCCGAGACTCTTACTACAAATATCAGTTAATATTCAAGCATAGTACCCGATGTAGTATATCTGCTTTAGCACTGGATAGGTTAAATAGAGAATGGCACTTTGATAG
>JANWVW010000047.1 GCA_025056095.1 Bacteroidia bacterium | reverse complement strand
GGGTGGGCGTTAGCCCAGTGCGGAGCGAAGCGAAGCACCGAAGCGAAAGCGTAGCCCGAAGCACGCCGACCTTGCCCACACAAGCGCAGCGAAGTGTGGGCAAGGGCACGCCCAAAAAAATCTTCTTAATCATGTTCATTTTTGTAATCCAATACCGTTGCCTAAGCACAAAAAATTTACTATTCGTTACTTATCTCAAATATTTTTTGTACTTTTGCTTAATATAGTATAACGTATGCTGCTACGTATCATAGGAATTATAGGACTTTTTTTAAGTTTGATGATAACCCTAAGCTGTACCTCTTCTAAAAATAGTGTTAGAGTGCGGCATTTTAGCGCGAACGAACAAGAAATTAAAGACTTTCACCTTTATACTTTTGAATTCAATAAAGAAATTGCACCAGTTGAGAAAATAGGTCAATGGTCTGAAATAGAATATGTACGCTTTACACCTAACATTAAAGGTAAATTCAAATGGATTGAGAGAGATAAGTTAGTTTTTTCGCCCGAAGAGCCCCTTCTACCTGCTACAAAGTACTTTGCAAAACTCACTTCTAAAATTACTGAGAGTACCCCTTATACTCTAAAAGGAAAAAAAGAATTTAGCTTTCACTCTCCTTATTTTGATGTGCTTGAAGTAGAGTTTTTTTGGAATAATTTGAAGAACACAGAATTTATGGTTGCCGCACAAGCTAACATTCGCTTCTCCTATCCCGTAGATCCTGTAAAAATCAAAGACTTCTTAACCATAAAAAAAGACGATAAAACTCTATCTAACTACCAAATCCTAAATGATAAACCCTCTCCTATCATTTCTGTTGCTTTGGGTGATATTCAACGCACAGATAAAGATCAACATTTTAAGATGTATCTCAAAAAAGGATTACCTGCTTACCTGCAAAATAGAAATATCACTCTTAGACAAGAAAAAGTATTCAAAAATGTTTTAAGCGCTAAACAAAATTTAGAAATACAAAACATCTTTGCAGGCACAGAATACAATAATGCTTGGATTGAAATTCATACTAACCAAAGCATTGAACCGAACAGTGCCTCTGATTACATTACCGTTAGCCCAAAAGTAAATTACAAATTGTCAGTTGAGGATAATGTTACTCGTTTGGAAGGTGATTTTCAACCTGCTACGGAATATACGGTTAGTATAAAAGCAGGCTTAAAAGGTCTATACGGGGGTAAATTACACAGTACAAAGACTGAAAAAGTATCTATTGGTAACCTTAAACCTTTTGTAGAATTTGCCAATCCCACAGGCAAGTACTTGTTACGGGAGGGTTTGAAAAATATAGAAATTAAAGTGGTAAACGTACCTGAAATTGAGATAGAAGTTACAGAAATTTATAAGAACAATGTATGGGCATATCTGCATAATCACTACCCTAGCCGATACGGAAAAGGATACACATACGATGAGGAGAATCAAGGCTACCAAACCTTTTATTACAACGACTATTCAACGGAAGTATACCTTCCTTACATAGGGAATTATGGTAAAGTAATTTATACAGAAAGATATAGCACCCAAGCCCCTAAAAATAAAGTGCACTCTGTTGTAATTAACCTTGAAAGGGCTTTGAAACAACGTTTTGAAGGTATTTACGTGCTTTCAGTACGTAACACAAATGATACGTGGAACGAAAAACACAAAATTGTGATGTTCTCTAACTTAGGCGTAATAATTAAAAAGGGCAAAAATGAAATAATGTGCTTTGTCAACTCGATGAAAGATAACACCCCCGTAGCCAACACTAAGGTAAATGTAATAGACAAATACAATCAAACTATTTTGCAAGGTACAACTAATTCGGAAGGTATAGTTGTGTTTGAAAATATTACAGAGCATATTCAAGACCGAGAACCTCAAATGGTTCTTGTAGAGAATGGAAAGGACTTTAACTTTGTACATTTAGATGAAATCTACGTACCTACCGCTCGTTTTGATGTAGGTGGCAAAGAAATTACTCACAATCAATACGATAGCTACCTGTACCCTGAACGAAATTTGTATCGCCCTGGTGAAACAGCTTATTTTTCAGGTATTGTCAGAGATAAGAGAATGAAAGTAGTAAAGGATCTCCCCGTGATATTCCAAGTTCACGATGCACAAAACAAAAAAATAGCCAGCGTTCGCAAAGTATTGAACGAACAAGGTAGCTTTGAAGTAGCTTTGCCTATTCCTGACTATGCTAATACAGGTACGTATACTGCATCTCTTTACACAGAAAGTGAAGACCTTTTGGGTACGTATTCCTTTTTTGTAGAGGATTTTGTACCTGATAAGCTCAAAATTAACACTAAAATTAACCAAGAAATTTTTAAAGCAGGTGAAGAGTTAAAATTAGACGTACAAGCCCTAAACTTATTTGGACCCCCTGCATCAGAAAAGAAGTATGAAGTTGAAGTTCTTTTTAATCCGCAAAAATTTGTTAGTAAAAACTATCCTGATTTTAATTTTTATGCCAAAGTAGAAAAAACACATTTGCCTACTCATATTTACAAAACAGGAACGTTGGACAATCAAGGTAAAACCAACTTCTATTATAAGTTTCCTAAATTACAACGAGTACCCGCAGTTTTGCAAGGTAAAGTACTCACCACAGTTTTTGATGCTACTAACCGACCGAACTCTCAAGTAAATTCTTTCATTTTCTATCCACAAGATTATTATATTGGCATTCAAAAACTAAATTCATGTTACAGTACGCAACAACCTGTACAAATTCAAGCTGTAGCAGTTTCTCCCGAAGATAAAGTAAAAGCAGGTCTACAAATAGAAGCCAAGCTTATTCGGTACGAATGGCATAATGTTTTTCGCCAAACTACTCAAGGTTACGATTATCAAAGTGATAGAAAAGAAATTTTAGTAAAAAAAGAGCAGATTACGGTAAAAAATAGTCCTTTTACTTTTACAGTTATTCCAGACCGTTCAGGGGAATATGAAGTTCGTTTAAGCGCAGTAGGAGATGAAGTAAATTACATTAGCACTGTGTTCAGCGCTTACGATTGGGAAAGCACTACATACACTTCTTTTAAGGCTAATAGAGAAGGCAACATAGATATTCTACCTGATAAACAAACTTACTATGTAGGTCAGCAAGCCAAAATCTTATTCAAAACTCCGTTTGATGGTAAAATGTTAGTTACCATAGAACGCGAGAAAGTGTTGAAATACTACTACCTCACAACAAAAAATAGAACTGCACAACTTTCTATTTCATTAGAAGATAATCACTTACCTAATGTATATGTAGCTGCTACACTGTTTAATAACGCTACTGCAATTAACCAGCAAACATTTTATGTAGCACATGGCTATCAAAACCTTAATGTAGAAAACCCTAAAAATAGGCTCAACGTGCAAATCATTACTCCTAAAAAAGTACAACCTAATAAAACTCAGGAAGTTATAGTACAAACCAATACAAATCAGCCTGTATTTGTTACTTTGGCTGCAGTAGATGAGGGAATTTGCCAAGTTAAGAATTTTGCAAGTCCAGATCCTTATTCAGAATTTTATGGCAGAAAGAAGTTAAATGTAGAGAGCTTTGACTTGTACAAATTGATGTTGAATGAGGTGAATAGGAAACCTGCTATTCCGTTAGCTCATCAAGGTGAGTACGGAAGTGCAAGAGAGGAGTTTAGTGATAAACCTACTTTTAAGGATGCCCGCAAAAACCCCTTCACTGTAAAACGATTCAAGCCTGTATCTGTATGGAGTGGCATTATCGCAACTCAAAATGGTGTAGCCAAGATAAAGGTACCTATTCCGAATTTTAATGGTCAAATTCGTTTGATGGCTGTGGCTTATATGAACGAAAAAATGGGCGCTGCCCAAGATCAAATGTTAGTTGTAGATGATATAGTAGCAACTCCTTCTATTCCTCGTTTCATTGCTCCCCAAGACAGTATAGAACTACCTGTATCTCTTTACAATACTACTCAAACAAGAATAATCCCTACAATATCTGTTAAAACCGAAGGTCCAGTTAAGATTATTGGTAAAAGCACACAAAGTACTTCGGTATCTGCCCAACAAGAAAGCATACTTACTTTCAAAGCTGCAGCTACTACCCAATTAGGTCCTGCTAAAATTATCATAACCACAGAATACAATGGCAAAACTGTTACTGATGTTACAGAAATCAGTGTAAGACCTGCTAGCCCATTATACGTACAAACAGGTTCAGGTCAAATACAAGCAGGAACTACTCAAAATATTACTATCCCTAACAATTATGTTCCTAATACACAACGTTCTACCTTAGTTGTCAGTAAATTTCCTGCTGTACAATTTGCACAGCATCTCAAATATTTAATAGGCTACCCACACGGATGCTTGGAACAAACTACCTCTAAATTGTTTGTAATGTTGTACGCCGAAGATATTATCCGTGCTGCTTGTGGTCAAGAGCTAAAAGGTGAAAATATAAGCTACTACATTAAGCAAGGTATCCAAAAAATAGAAAACATGCAGTTAGTCAATGGAGATTTTAGTTATTGGCAAGGCGCGAACGAGAGTAATTGGTGGACATCTGTATATGCTACTCATTTTCTTTTAGAAGCTCAAAAGGCCGGTTATTCAGTGGATAAAACAGTACTGCAAAAGGCTCTTAGATATGTTGCTAAACGTTCTGCGGAAAATAGTACTTACAGTTACGTAAGTTATTCTTCGGGAGATTATTCTAAACGAAGAGTAAGAAAAATAGCCAACAAAGAAATTATTTATGGTTTGTATGTATTAGCCCTTGCACAGCAAGCTGACTACGCAAGTATGAACTACTACAAAAGCCATCCTGAACTACTGACGAAAGACATGAAATACATGTTAGCAGGTGCCTTTGCATTAACACATCAAAGGAGTGCTATTCAGTATTTGCTTACAGACAAATTTGACACTGAAAAAACGGATAAAAATCTATCTGAAAATTTTGACTCAGATATTAGAGCAGATGCTATTATTCTGTCTGTTTTAGCAGACATAGACCCACACCATTCTGCTATTCCTACTCTTATTCGTAAGTTTGCTGAAGATAAAAATAGTGAGTATTGGAATACCCAAGAACGTGCTTTTGTATGCGTAGGTATAGGAAAACTAGCTCGTACTCAAAGTAGCCAAAATGTTACTGCTACTATCAAAGATGGTGCAGCGGTCTATACTTTTACAGGTAAAGAACTTTCCATTCCGATTAAAAACAACAGTCTAACCATTACCACTCATGGTTCAGGAAGATTGTATTACTTTTGGCACACAGAAGGAATTAGCTATACTCCAATAAAAGAAGTAGATGCAGGATTACAAGTGCGCAGAACGTTTTACGACCGCTCGGGTAAAGAAATAAAAAATACCTTTACTCAAAACGACATAGTCATTTGTAAGATCACAATTTCAGCAGTAGAAGGCAAAACACTTCAAAATGTTGCAATATCAGAGCTAATTCCCGCAGGTTTTGAAATAGAAAATCCAAGATTAAAAGATTTGCCTGAACTAAATGTAAATACAACCGACAAACCTCAATATATGGATGTTAGAGATGATAGATTACTTTTGTACACTGATGTAACAGGTAGTAAAAATTTTTACTATATGTTAAGAGCGGTTACTGTGGGTAGCTTTGCACTTCCGCCCATAGGTGCAGAAGCTATGTATGCCCCTGAATATCATTCGTATCATGGTGCTAAGAGGATTAAAGTCATCTCTCAAATGAAAGGGTAGAAAGCTCAACAGTTTAATCTTGTATAGTTTTACATAAAGGACAAATAAGTTGTGTTCCGTACTTTTTATTCGTTCGTTCTTCTAATAAAGTACAACCACAATTTTTACATTTTTGAACAATAGGTTGGGATTTCATGCTAAAATCGCAATCGGGATAGCGGTTACAAGGATAGAATATACCAAATTTTCCTCTTTTCTCCGAAATAGTTCCAATTTTGCATTTCGGGCAGACGAATGTTTCTGTTTGAGGGGCTATATACGGGCGTGTACCTTTACATGCTTTGGGGTAATCTACACAAGCATAATACTTACCAAAACGCCCTTCTTTGAGTAACATATCTTTACCGCAAAGGTGGCATTTTTCATCAGTAGGTAAAGCTTCTTGCTTTTGAGGTTCGTAAACTTCGCCCTTTTCGTTGATATTTTTAATATTTTTACAATCAGGATAGTTGCTGCAAGCAGCAAACCGACCATTTTTATTCCATCTTTCTACTAAGTAACCTGTTTCACACTTTTCACATTTTATACGGTTGCCTTCTTTATCATTGAGGTAAATTAAAACCTTACCTGTTTTATCTTTATTTTGTTGAGCATCCTTTACTGCCTTTTCTAGCAAATCGTAAAATTTTTGAAGGAATACTTCATATTTCTCTTTACCGTGTGCAATTTCATCTAGTCCTGCTTCCATTTTCTGTGTTAGCTCTTCGTTCAAAAAGCTGTCAAAGCGTTCTTGCAGAAACTTACTTACACTAATACCTAAATCTGTAGGGTAAAATCGGCGATCTTTGAGAACAACGTATTCTCTTTCTTGCAATACATCAATAATAGTAGCATACGTACTAGGTCTGCCAATACCTGCATCTTCCAAAGCTTTGACCAAAGAAGAAGGAGTGTATCTTGCAGGAGGTTTAGTAAAATGTTGTTGAGGATTAAATTTTTGAGGTTTTACAGTATCTTTAACTTTGAGATTTTTAGGTAATTTGCTTGTCCATTCTTTATTATCTTCATCTGCTTGAACATCAGCACCATGCTGCCATACTATTCGGTAACCTTCAAAAACAGGTTTAGTTTCCGTAGTGCGAAAAAGATAAGTTTTTTTCTCATCAGCGCTAACTGTATCTACGGTAGTAACCTCATCTATGGCAGCTTCCATTTGGCAAGCTACTGTTCTGTTCCATATCAGTTCATATAAAGCAAATTGCTCTTCGGTAAGATAAGGTTTAACTAAAGCGGGTTCATTTTTCATACTTGTAGGTCGGATAGCTTCATGAGCATCTTGAATATTTGTGCCTTTTTTAGCTTTTCCAAAAATATTCGGTTGTGTAGGTAAGTATTTCGGTCCGTATTTTTGGCTAATATAATCTCGAATAGCTTGTATAGCTTCATCACTTAGTCGAGTAGAATCAGTACGCATGTAAGTGATTAAGCCCGTAGTTTCTCCGCCAATATCTAATCCTTCATACAGTTGTTGAGCAATAGACATAGTACGTTTTGGGCTAAATCTAAGTACGTTAGATGCGGCCTGTTGTAGCGTTGAAGTAATAAAGGGTGGATAAGGGTTACTTTTACGTGGTTTAGTTATCAGATTCTCTATTATAAAATTATGTTTTTGAATGTCAGCTATGTATTGCTGAATAGTTTCTTGATTTGGAATGCGAAGTTTCTTTTTATCTTCTGTATCATCACCAACAATTTGATTGGAGATGCTATACAAGCGCGCTGTATAAGATTCATTTTCTTGTGTTACAAAAGTAGCTTCTAATGTCCAGTATTCTTGACTTTTAAAGTTTTGAATTTCTAATTCTCTATTGACAATCCACTCTAAGGCAACAGATTGTACTCTACCAGCAGAAAGCCCATAGCGAAGCGTTTTCCAAAGTACAGGAGAGATTTCAAAACCTACTAATCTATCTAGTGCACGGCGTGCCTCTTGCGCTCTGACTAAGTCCATGTCTAGAGCTTGAGGGTTTTGAATCGCCTGTAAAACTGCATTTTTAGTAATTTCATTAAAAACTACTCTGGCAATATTTTTATTTTTCTTTTTTATTTCGTTAGCAATATGCCAAGCAATAGCTTCGCCTTCACGGTCAGGGTCTGTGGCTAATAGAACCTGATCTACCTCTTCTGCGGCTTTTTTTAGCTCATCAATAATCTTTTTTTTGCCTTTAATGATTTCATAGTTGAGTTTGAAGCCATTGGCTTTGTCAACAGCTTGCTCATTTTTAGGTAGATCTTTTATATGTCCAATGGAAGCTTTTACGATATAGTTGCTTCCTAGATATTTATTGATAGATTTAGCCTTAGCAGGGGACTCTACAATCACTAATGTCTTTGGCATAGTGCGCTTAGCTATGAGTACAACTGATTTTGACTGCTCAAAGTTATAAACGAAAATACTTTGGATTGGTTATTTTAGAATAACTTTTTAGCCAGCTTTTTGATTCAAATCGAGGGTAAGTATTTCAAAATTGTGATTAGTGTATATGCAGATATCTGCAGCAATATGTAAAGCTTCTCGTACTATTTCTCTGGCGCTAAGATGAGGTGCATGTTTTTTCAATGCCATAGCAGCGCTATAAGCATACATAGCACCTGAACCAATCGCACAAATTTGATGTTCAGGTTCTAAAACATCTCCTGTTCCTGATATAATTAAGGCTTCTTGTGAGTTTAAAGTTACTATCATTGCTTCTAATCGACGTAAAAAACGGTCTGTTCGCCATTCTTTAGCCAGCTCAATGGCAGCGCGCTTCATGTTATTTTTATATTGAGAAAGTTTATCCTCAAAGCGATCTAACAAAGTAAAAGCATCAGCAGTAGCACCTGCAAAGCCAACTAAAATACTATTTTGAGCTAAAAAACGCACTTTCTTTACATTCGCTTTTATGATAGTATTTCCCATAGTAGCTTGACCATCTGCACCAATTGCAACCTGATTATTATGAATCAGCCCTATTACCGTAGTACTGTGAATTTTTTTCATGGCGTACAAGTATAGGTAAAATCTACTAATCCTTCAAAATTTATTTTGGTCCAAAAACTTAACGAAAACGTCATTTGTAAGTGAGTTTAGTTTTGTACTTTTGAAATGTTTTCAAGGTCTATGAAAACGCTGCTTGTTCTGGCTTGGATATGTTTATTACATCATACTGCTATCACTCAAACTATAATAAAGATAGCAGGTTCGGAAACTATGAAAGACATGTTAGAAGAATTGAGCAAAGAGTACAAAAAAATTAAACCTAACGTTGACATTCTCGTTTCAGGTGGACATACAGAAAGGGGACTTCAACAAATTTTAGCAGGGGAAGTAGACTTATGTGCCATATCCAAAGCACCTTCGGGTAATTTTATCGCTGAACTTAAAGCGAAATACAATACCAATGGAGTAAAAATAGCCATAGCAATGGAGTGCATTGGTGTATTTGTACATAATCAAAATCGTGTTAACCAGCTTACTGCGGAGCAAATTGCAGGTATTTATTCAGGAGAAATTAAAAATTGGAAAGAGCTAAGTGGAGAAGACAAACCCATTTTAGCAGCACGCTTACCTGATGAATCAGGTACTTGTCAGTTTTTCAAAAACAGAATAATGGGAGGTCAAGATTATGATACTAGCATTATAGTAAAAAACAACTCCGCGCAGATAACAGAATGGATAAGTAAAAATCCAAATGGTATTGCTTTCGGTAGATTGGTGGATAAAAAGCCGACTATAAAAGCTATTTCTATCAAAGACTATCACCAATCCAGCTATGTAGAGCCTACCTTAAATAATCTTAAGAATAATACCTACCCCTTATCTCGCCAGTTATTTTTGTTTAGTATCAAAGAACCGCAAGGTGAAGTTAAAGAGTTTATAGAGTGGATAACCCAAAAAGAAACTCAAAAGTTAGTTACTAAATATGGTTTCTACCCTGTGATAGAAGGTATCTTTTAATTACCAGTCAATTATTAAGTTAAGCATTAAAGTTTGAGTACGAAGAGAATCCAGCCCATTACTGAAAGAATTGTTAGTTTCTCGTATAAGTATGTTATTTATGCCATGCGCAAATTTAATTTCAGGTGAAAGTTTTATTTTTTCGCGATAAAAGTCCATCCCGAAGCCTACTACCCCTGCTATATCAAAAGGTTGAGTGCGAATAAGTTTATCTCTGTTTACCTTATCGCTTGCTCTATTGGACATGTCATAGCTGAATAATGTGCCACCTATTAAATACACTCTAAAATCATCATTCCGTTCAGATTTGAACTTTATTTCCAAAGGTAACTGAAATATTGCCGATTCAGAGGTTCTATTGAATGCGGTGTCTCTGGTTGCCCTTTGTTCAAAACGAATAGTACGCTGTTGTAGGGCAAAAGAAGGCAAAGCGCGTATATCTAATAAATTATGTAATTTATAGGTACAAACTAATCCAAAGTGTATACCTGGCCCAGCTTTGACATAAATAGCGTTGAAAGTATCAATTCCATCTGCTCTGCGTATAACAGCGTAATCGGCTACATTTAGCCCAAAAATAAAACCTATTTTGCCCTTCTTGAAATCATAAGGTTTTTTATAAAGAACGCCATTGTAAGTTTTTTCATCTGTATTTTTTTCTTGTAGGGCAACAGTGCTTGCTGTTTGACCATACACCGTACTTACCCACAAAATCAAAGCTACTAAGCAGGCTTTTTGGCGATATAAATTGAGCATATTCCCATTGTTAAAGGTATCCATTTAGTTTGTTGGTAACCAATGGTTTTGCAAATATCTAAAAAATTTTCTCCGTCAGGAAAAACTTTAATAGATTGAGGTAGATAAGTATAAGCAGCTCTATCTTTTGAAAACAGCCAGCCAATAGTAGGTAAAATATGTTCGGCGTAGAAGCGGTAGAATTGCTTTACAGGAAATTTGCGTGGATTAGAAAATTCCAGAACTAGTAAAGTTCCGTTAGGTTTAAGTACGCGATAGATATCAGATAGCCCCTGTGTCAGGTATTCAAAATTTCTCACTCCAAAAGCTACTGTTACGGCATCAAAGCTATTGTCTGCAAAAGGTAAGGATTCTGAATCGCCAAGTGTAAGTTCTATTTTGTCTTGTAATTTTTTTTGCTGTATTTTTTTCTTACCTATTGCAAGCATTTTTTCAGATATATCTATGCCTATAACTTTTTCAGGATTGAGGTCTAAGGCAGCAATAGCAAAGTCTGCGGTTCCTGTGGCTACATCTAAAATTATTTTGGGCTTTTCTTTTGACAGCTCTTTAATCGCTCTTTTTCGCCATTTTTGGTCAATTCCTGCGCTCAAAAAACGATTGAGAAAATCGTATTTCGGCGCAATGTTATTGAACATGTCCGTAACTTGCTTCTTTTTACTTCCTTCACTCGAATATGGTTTTACCTTGACCTCAACTTGCATACTTCAATAACTTTACATATTCTTAATAAGTTGCAAAGTACAAAGATACATTAAATAAACTGTAAAAGCAAGTTTAATCCTACTTTTCCAAACCGACCATTTTTCTCAATGCATGAATTTCCTCCTCTGTCAAAAATCTAAATTTACCCCGAGGTAAGGCTCTTTTAGTCAGACCAGCGTAGATTATGCGATCAAGTTTCTCTATTTGATAGCCTAAATGTTCAAATAGCCTACGTATTACGCGGTTGCGCCCTGAATGGATTTGTATTACCACTTGTTTTTTATGAGTATCTGGAACGTACTCAATATCATCTATTTCTACTAAACCATCTTCCAAAGTAATCCCTTTTCTGATAGCTTCGATATCTGCTTTTTGTAGAGGTTCGCTCAAAGTTACCTTATATACTTTTGGAATTTTGTAAGATGGATGCATCAATCGCTGTGCTAATTCCCCATCATTCGTAAGCAGCAGTAGCCCAATAGTATTGCGATCTAAACGCCCTACAGGAAAAACTCGGTCAGGAGTAGCATTCCCAATAATGTCTATCACTGTACGCCTGCCTTTGGGATCTTTTAAGGTACATAAACAATCTTTCGGCTTGTTCATCAAAATATAAACAAATTTTTTAGGTTGAATTGGCTTACCTTGGTATTCTACTACATCGGTTTGCGGGTTGATTTTTTTACCTAATTCTTTAACCACTACTCCATTAACTTTAATTTTACCTTGTCTTATCAGTTGATCGGCTTCTCTTCTAGCGCATATTCCACAGTGCGCAATGTAACGATTTAGCCGTACTTCGGTTTGAGGTAATTTTTGGAGTCTCTTTAAAGTTTGCATCTGTGTTTTGAGATCGGTAAAATTGGCAGAATTTTGTTTAAGCACTTTTTTTGCTAATTTTCGTATGTTATCGTAGTTACCAAAATTTGAATAAGGATCAAAAGAATTGTCTTCAACTTTATCGGATAAGCTATTGACTGTATTACTCTTAGAGTTTTGATGACCTTTATCTACTTTTTTTAGTTTTCTAACCACAACGGGTTTGTCTTTGGAAGTAGAATTTTTTTTATTACTTGTTTGAGCTATGTTTTTAGTCATATCTTGCATAATTTCCTGTTTCAGTTTATCCTTGTCAAACTTTCTCTCATCAGGAGCAGAGCGGTTACCTTTGAACTTGTTCATATTTTTAATTCTGCAAAGGTACGGTTTTTTGTTTTATGTTTTGTGTTTATGACAAAAAGTCAAGTAGCATACGCATCCTCTTTGACCATAGACATCCGTTAAGTATGACTACATGCAATTATGTTTTTTTATTTTTTGGGCGTGCCCCTTGCTGCGCAAGGGTCGGGGCATTCCGCACGTAGCCCGTAGCACGCCGACCTTGTGGGCATGAGCGCAAGCGAAACGCCCACAAGGGCACGCCCAAACCAAAAAAATCAAATTATCATCCACCCTATAAAACGAAAATGGACTTAATCCAATAAATTATTTTATGCCGTTTTTTGAATAGTCCCAACTGACCTTCATGCAATTGTTTAAACTTTTGAGCTACTTTTTTCTTACCTTTGAGTATGAATGAACAGCCCCGTTTATTTTTATTAGATGGAATGGCGTTAGTGTACAGAGCGCACTTTGCTTTTATCCAAAATCCCCGTAAAACCTCAAAAGGCTTTGACACTTCGGCTATTTTCGGCTTTTGCAACTCTCTATTAGAAGTCCTACAAAAAGAAAAACCCGATTATATCGGCGTAGCTTTTGATACTCACGAACCTACTTTTAGACACGAACAAAATGCTGCTTACAAAGCACATCGCCCCGATACCCCAAAAGAAATTCTGGATGCTATCCCCTACATACACCGAATTCTTGACGCTATGGGCATACCTAAACTCTCTGTACCTGGCTATGAAGCTGACGACGTAATTGGCACATTAGCTAAAAAAGCCGCCCAACAAGGCATAAAAACTTATATGATGACCCCCGATAAAGATTTTTGTCAGTTAGTAGAAGAAAACATTATATGCTACCGCCCAAAACGAGTAGGTAATGAAATTGAAATTTTAGATATACAAGGCGTAATTGATAAATTTGGCGTACCTCCTGCCCAAGTCCCTGACGTGCTTGGACTATGGGGCGATAACGTAGATAATATCAAAGGTATCCCTGGCATCGGCGAAAAGACAGCAAAAAAACTTATCCAAGAGTATGGCTCTGTTGAAAATCTTATTCAAAACGCAGATAAACTCAAAGGTAAACTTAAAGAAAACGTCATTCAATATGCACAACAAGGTTTAGAATCTAAACAATTAGCCACCATTCGCACAGATGTACCTATTGAATTAGAATTAGACAAACTCAAAGCCTCCCCTTTCAATCAAACAGAACTCAAAGCTATTTTTGAAGAATTAGAGTTTAAGACTTTGTCTAAAAGGCTATTCGGCGAAAAGGAAAATGTTCAAAAGGATTTATTTGGAAATGTAGTAATTCCAACTTCCACAAAAAGCAAGCCCAAAACACAAAGTATTTCACCTTCTTTATTTGAAAATACAAGCTCTCCCTTGCAAAAAAATACAATTCATGATACGCCCCATGAATACATTATCATATCTGATGAACAAAAATTGAAAGAATTAGCTTACGAACTTTCTATTCAGCCTGCTTTTTGTTTTGATACCGAAACTACTTCTACCTACACACATAACTGTGAATTAGTCGGAGTAGCTTTCTGCTTTGAAAAACATAAAGCCTATTATGTTCCTTGTAATGCAGAACTGCCCTTAAAAACCATTCAAAAATATCTAAAACCCATTTTTGCCGATGAAACCATTCTCAAAATAGGGCACAACCTCAAATTTGATATTCAAGTTTTACATTGGCAGGGCATACCTGTAAAAGGACACTTTTTTGACACTATGTTGGCTAATTATCTCATTCAGCCTGAAATGAAGCACACTATGGACATGCTTTCAGAAACTTATCTCAACTATGTACCCATCTCTATTGATACTCTGATTGGAAAAGGACAAAAACAAATTTCTATGGCAGAAGTACCCATAGAAAAAGTAGCAGAGTATGCTGCCGAGGATGCAGACGTTACTTGGCAATTATATCTGCACTTATCACCTAAGCTGCATGAAAAAGAAGTTTATTCTCTGTTCAATGAAGTAGAAATGCCGCTTATGCCTGTTTTAGCCCAAATGGAGATAGCAGGTGTTTTGATAGATGTAGAATTTTTGAAGCAGTATTCACAAGTTTTAGAAAAAGAAATGGAGCAGTTAGAGAAAGAAATACAAGACTATGTAGGAATACCTTTTAATCTCAATTCGCCACGGCAGTTGGGGGAAATGCTTTTTGAAGTGCTTAAATTGGACAAAGGAGAAAAAACCAAAAAAAGCGGTCAGTATGCTACGGGAGAGGAGATTTTAGAAAAATTAGCCCTGAAATTGGATATAGAAGCCGCAGAGCAAGGAAAAAGCATAGTTAATATTCCCCGCAAAGTATTAGAGTACAGAGAGTTGGCTAAACTAAAATCCACATATATAGATGCTTTACCCGAATTAGTTAATCCGAAAACAAATCGTGTGCATACTTCTTTTAATCAAGCGGTTGCCGTTACAGGTAGGTTGAGTTCTAACCAACCAAATTTACAAAATATTCCTATTCGGACTGAAAAAGGTAAAGAAATTCGTAAAGCTTTTATTGCTCCTGAAGGTTACGTTTTACTTTCTGCGGATTATTCTCAAATAGAGTTGCGTATTATGGCATCTATGAGTGAAGATGAAAGTTTAATTCAAGCCTTTTTGGAAGGGCAAGACATTCATGCTTCTACGGCGTCCAAAATTTTTAATGTGGATATAGATAAAGTTACTCCTGACATGCGTAGAAAAGCTAAAACAGTCAATTTTGGAATTATTTACGGAATTTCAGCACATGGCTTATCGGAACGATTGGGGATCCCACGTAAAGAAGCTGCTCAAATTATTGAGAGTTATTTCACGCAGTACCCTAAGGTAAAAGCTTTTATGGATGCGATGGTCAATTATGCTCGTGAGCATGGATATGTACAAACTTTGTTAGGTAGAAAGCGGTATTTGCCTGATATTCTCTCTGCTACACCTGCAGTTAGAAATTTTGCGGAGCGAAATGCTATCAACACGCCTATTCAGGGTACAGCAGCAGATATGATAAAAAAAGCCATGATTAACATTGCTGCGGCGCTCAAATCCTATCAAACGAAGATGCTTTTGCAGGTTCATGACGAACTTTTGTTTGAAGTGCCTGAACATGAGGTAGATATTGTCAAGCCAATTATAGTTAGAGAAATGAAGGATGCTTTACAGTTAAAAGTGCCTGTAGAGGTAAGTGTAGGTATAGGAAAAAATTGGTTAGAAGCGCATTAGGATTATTTTTGGGCGTGCCCTTGCCCACACTTCGCTTGCGCTTGTGTGGGCAAGGTCGGCGTGCTACGGGCTACGCTAACGC
>JANWVW010000046.1 GCA_025056095.1 Bacteroidia bacterium | reverse complement strand
CGCGCTTCCGCCCGCGCGTGCGAGCCCCTGCGGGGCGGGGTCGGCCCCACCCCCCCGACCCTTGCGCAGCAAGGGGCACGCCCAAAAAAACTTATTAAAAAACTTAATTCGTCAATTTAGCAAGTACTATTAAAACCTGTATCCTATGCTGATGCTACTGGTAAAACCTTGCCGAGTTTTGATAAACACTTGGTCATCTTTCTCAACTAACTTTCCATCTCTGTTGCCATCCTGAATAAAACGATAGTAGTTATTGAGTATATCTCGCAAGTTTATTCTTACTTCGTAGTGCTTTCTAAATATCTTGCCTACTTGCAGGTCTACTTGATGACGTGGAAGTTCATAAATGTCAGGGTTGTTTTGGCTACCTACTAAGTAAATACGAGGTCCAAATACATTATAGAGCAGTGAAACGGATATTTCTTTATCGGGGTTGTTGTACATAATGCCCCCATTGACTAAATAAGGTGATTGACCTTGCAATGGACGATTGTAGGTATATACATTGTATTTTGTCTTGCTACTGTCTAAAAAGATCCGAGAGCGAATAATAGCAGCATTAAACAAAATGTAAATGTGTCTAAGTGTATGACTTACACTACGTAGGGACTTACGTACTTCGGTTTCTAGTCCATAATTGTAAGCTGCATCTGCGTTTCTAAAAGTGTAAGTTGGATTAGTGGCAAAAACGGCATATAACTCAATAGGCTTGACAAACTTTTTATAGAACAAACTTACGGAAAATAACTCTCCTGCGGTAGGAAACATTTCAAACCGCGCATCTACATTTGTGATGCGGGTACGTACAAGGTCAGGATTACCTAATACAATTCCATTGAGAATGAAATCGTTAAAAGCAAAAGGTGCAAGTTCTCTAAATTCAGGGCGGCTTACGGTTTGGTAGTAAGCTGCGCGTAAATTTATTTTTTCAGTCAGCACATAAGTCAAGTTAGCAGAGGGCAAAAAGTCATTGACTATAGTATTTACTTTGACAACAGAGTCATAGCTGCTTTGTAAAGCTTTATAGCTTTGTAGAAGTTGTTGGAATCGTTCCAGGCGTAGCCCTGTATTAAGTTTTATTCGGTTAAATGTCCAATCTGTCATTACATAAGCCCCTGTGTTGAGTCCCCCTACTACGAGATAACTGTCCGAGGGGCGAGTATTGTCGGTAACTAAAAATTTATTACGGTCAAACTTATTTCCTGTGATGTTCTCAGGTGCGAAAATTTGGTCTTCGGGCAAAACTAAGGGTGAGTAAATACCTAAATCAGGGGCATGAAAACTATTCATGAATTGACTTTGCTTCATGAGAATAATCCGTGCGCTAAAATCTCTGAATTTGTTGTTGAAGAAAGCGCCTACTTTGACTTTAAGTTCCAATGTGCGAGGTTTTGCACTGTTTGTGTCAGAGATTCTAAACTTGTACGGTGCTGTAAAGTCTACGCCGCCGTTGTACATTTTATCTATCAAATATGAGTAGAACCGCGAACCTGATGCGTTGGTTCCAAGATCTAAGCCTAGTGTAGGTACTTGGGCATACCATATAGTATCGGATAAAGGTCTATAATATCCTAGCCGTCTGAAATCAGGTTCTTGTCTGTCAGAAATGGAACCTCCTAGTCGCCATTGGGCTTTGTAGCCTTGATAAGTTTTAGCAAAAAAATGCTCTCCTGATATTTGGGCTGCCCTTAGGTTACGAGATAAATACCGTTGTGCAGTCATTCGTACTTCTTCTAGTGTCCTGTAATCCATTCCTGTTCTTAAGTTTACACTTTCATTCGCATTTTGGTTGTACATTGTTCTAACCACAAGTTTATGATTAGTATTTAATTTTATACCTGCGTTGAGTAGTCCTCCCCATGCTACGGTAGTTTGATATTCTTTTTCGGCAAATCTGAATTGGCGAGTAGTGTCTTCATATAATTGTCTTATGTGAAATAGAAAATTTTCGTTCATTCGGTAATTTAGCCCAAAGCTTAGACCTACTTCTTTTCTACTGATATTGAATTTGTCTTGTACAGTAACCGCTAAACTTTGATTAAGAGCACCTGTGCGCTGCTGCGGTTTCCACGTATTTTTGAACTTTTTGCCATACTCATAGAGGTTGTTTTTATTAGAAAGGCTATCATTTTCAATAAACCAGGTTTGTACAGTAGTGCTGATTGTTTTATCGGGTAAAACGCGCTCTGTTTTATCAAAGCCCAACCAATCAGTTTTACTTCCTTGTTGGTAGTAAAACGGCTTAAAAGTGGCTAAGTCATTGTAGCCAATACCGTAATTGATACTTGCTGCAAATTTTTCGGGAAAGTCTTTTGTGTTTACCTGAATAAGAGCTCCTGCAAATTCACCGTTGATATCCGCAGTTGCAGCCTTGATAATATTCATAGATGAAATTAGCCCTGCAGGAAAAATGTCTACACTAAAAGCTTTTCTATCAGGTTCAGTACTGGGAAGAATAATTCCGTTTAAGGTTAAATTGTTGTATCTGTCTGCTAGTCCTCTAACAATTACAAAACGATTGTCAATAATTGAGATGCCGGGTAATCGTTTGAGTACATCTGCGCCATCTCGGTCAGGGGTTCTGCGAATCATATCTTGGGAGATGTTGTCAGATATATTGGGCATGTTTTTTTGCTGTAAAAGGATAGCTGTGTTCGTTTCTTTTTCTACTTCGGCTTCTACCACTACTACGTTAGTAGTGATAGCATCTGATGCTTCCATTACAGTATTGAGAGTGGTTATTTTTCCTTCTTCTACTTTGACATTTGGAATTTTACGTGTTTTGTATGAAATATAAGTAAAAACTACTGTATAAGATCCTGCGGGTACTTTTAGTTCGTAGTTGCCTTCAATATCCGAAGTTGTTCCGTATGAAGTAGGTGCGCCATCAGGCTTTTCTAAGGTAACTGCTACTCCTATAAGCAGTTCGCCTGTATTATTATCTGAAATAGAACCTCTAATGATGCCCTCAGCCCAAGTAGTAGAAAGTAAAAAGCAAATTAAAGGTATTACCAATAAACTGCGTAACATGCATACAAAAATTTAAGTTGTGTGTTAGAATAGTGTTGCATGAATATTAACATATCATTAAATAACAAAGCACTTCGTTTTTGAAGTGCTTTGTTTTGCTTACCAAATATCTATTTTTTCATCTTTTTTCTCATTTTTCTTTTTGTTGCCAATTTTTTTGTTTTCGTCGGCAATTTCTGGGTCTGACCAATCAATTATGGGGCGTTTTTTGCCACCAGTAGAGTGTGTAGTTTTTACATTTGCATCATCCTTTTTTTTTTATCCTTGTCCGTATCAAATATGTCATTAAAGTCGACTACCTTTTCTTTTTTCTTTTCAGTGTTAATAGAGCTTGTTTTCTTTCCTTTTGGAGCAGGAGGTCCGTGTTTAGGCTTATAGTTTTCATCACGTATACCATCATTATAGGCTACTATCCAAGCGTCCTTGATGCCCATTCTCATAATATCTTGGCGGAAGAGTTCTGCGTTATCTTCTTCTCGGAACATGCCAATAGTATAGCGGTTCATTTCATCTTTAGACTCAGCCATAAAGTGTTGAGCAAAAAGCGGGTCAGCGGAGGGTTTGAATTTGACAAATGCACCAATTTGTACACGATAAACTCTACCAGGGGGGATAGTGCGCTTCAATTCTGCAATTTCATTAGCCTTATCTTGTATAATTTTATCTTTTTGGCTGATTTCATCGCGCAAACGTTGAATTTCTGAACTTAATTGGGATAGGCTATCTATTTGCTTTCTGAGTTTGTTGTTCTCTTCTTGGAGTAACATATTTGTGGTGCGTGCGTTAGCTAATTGGTTAGTTAAATTGTCTATTTGAGCTTTAGCAGCTCTTGGATTTTTCTTAATCGCTTTTAATGCTTTTTTTTCTTCTTTACTAGGTTTATCCTTTTTACCTTTTTTTTCGCTACTTTTAGTTTCTTTTTTAGCTTTGTCTTTCTTGTCTTTTTGGGCATAAGCAGGTTGTGTAGCAATTAGCCCAGCTACAATCCACCATATTGTACATATTGTAATAAAAAGCCCTGCTTTTCTCATAGTTGGTTGTATTTTTGTTTAATACTGCAAATATAAATACACTTTTCATATTTACAAATTCTCTTCTCATTTTTTAATAAATAATTCAAAAATTTGTTCTTGTTCTTGGCTAAACTTTGATAAACTACATTATTTTTAGCAACTTTGCGGATAAAAGTTCTGTTATCCTTAAAACAAAAAATGAACGTAGACAATCTGTTAGCTAAAGCCTTACGGCTAGAGTTCTTGTCTATTGAAGAAGGCATGTATCTGTATGAAAATGCTTCCACAGCCGAACTCATGTTTGTAGCAAATGAAATTCGTTTTATCAAAAAACCTGACAACATCGTAACTTGGATTATTGATAGAAATGCAAACTATACTAATATTTGTGTAGCTAACTGTAAATTTTGTAACTTTTTTAGACCTCCTGGACATAGCGAAGGCTATGTTACTTCTTACGAAGAGTTTTACCAAAAGATAGATGAATTATTTGCTCTTGGAGGGGACCAGCTACTTTTACAAGGTGGACATAATCCTGATTTGGGCATAGAATACTATGAAAACTTATTTCGTGCTCTGAAAAGATATAAGCCTGAACTTAAATTGCATGCGTTAGGTCCTCCTGAAATTGTGCATATTGCAGAAACCAGCAATTTGTCATATAGAGAAGTTTTATCCCGTTTGATAGATGCAGGGCTAGATTCTTTACCTGGAGCAGGTGCGGAAATCCTCAATGACAGAGTGCGCCGGTTAATTTCACAAGGTAAATGTAGCGGCAAACAGTGGTTAGATGTTATGCGAGAAGCTCACAAACTAGGTCTAACTACTTCCGCTACTATGATGTTCGGACATGTGGAAACCTTATATGAACGTTTTGAACACTTAGTTTGGATACGAGAGGTACAAGCAGAAAAACCTGAATACAGCAAAGGTTTTATTGCTTTTATCCCTTGGCCTTATCAAGATGATGGTACTATACTCAATAAAGTAAAGGGTATAAAAAATGAAGTAATGGCTGATGAATACTGCAAAATGATTGCGCTAAGCCGAATTATGCTCCCTAATATTGATAACATCCAAGCCTCTTGGCTTACAGTAGGACCCCAGGTAGCTCAATTATGTTTACACGGTGGTGCAAATGATTTAGGTTCTATCATGATTGAAGAAAATGTCGTATCTGCCGCAGGCGCATCTTACAGACTTTCTGCACAAGAACTACAAAATTGTATCAAAGAAGCGGGATTTATTCCTAAACTTCGCAACCAACAATACGAATATAGACCTCTTCCAGAAGTTCTATCTTACCTTAACTCTAACTAATACCATGCAACGAAAATATCAATCTATACTCTTTGGAGTATGCATGGGTGTTGTCATGATTGCAGGCTTCTTACTAGGCAGCTATGCACACGCTTTATTCTATCAAGTTACTATGTTCCTAACGTTACTTTTGGCGCCCCTGGGACTGATGCTATATACTCGCAAACAAGCAGGAGGATACTTAAACTACGGCAAAACATTTCAAGCAGGTTTTATACCTATTTTTTTAAGCGTCTGCATCCTATCAGTATTTTATTTTTTATATCTACAATACCTTAATCCCCTAGCCTTTGAGTACGAAAAACAAAAAACAGCCGCTAACCTTAAAGCAGCAGGTATGCAAGAAGACCTCATAAAAAACACCTTGCAAAATATGAAACCTATCAAAACCGCCCTAAACTACTTTTTAAGTTTCTGGATAGTAGGTACTTTGAGCTGCCTACTGTATGCCGCTCTCTGTTACAGAAGTGAAACTTCTTAATCACTATTTAATCAAATTTGATTAAAGTTATCCTCTACCAATACCTTTTGTCCTTTTATCTCAAATTCTTGTTACTTTACCTGCTACTTTTGCTTTTATGGAATTAGGGAGGTCTATCTTTCTACTGATATTTGTGCCTTTTTCTGTTTTTTGGCTACCTGCACAAAACTTTTTTGTAAGAGGTATAGTAAAAAGCTACACTGACACTACTGCTTTACCGAATGCTAATGTAGTTTTACTCAATCCTAAAGACAGCAGTATTGTAATAGGCACGCTGACAAATGAAAAAGGCTTCTTTAATCTACAAGCATCAGCAGGTGAATATATTCTTAAAATTTCTTTTGTAGGTTTCAAGAACTATCTTAAAATGATCAGCTTGAATAAAAACACTTTTGTAGGGATTATCAAACTGCAAGATGCTTATACCAAAGAAGTGGTCATAGAAGACAAAATTCCACCTGTAATACAAAAAGGGGATACTACACAGTTTAATGCAGATGCCTACAAAGTAGATAAAAATGCTAGCGCAGAGGATTTAGTTACTAAAATGCCAGGAATTACTATTCAAGATGGCAAAGTACAAGCTCAAGGCGAGGAAGTTCGCAGAGTATATGTAGATGGGCGCCCCTTTTTTGGCGATGATGCTAATGCTGTACTGCGCAATGTTCCTGCTGAAATGATAGACAAAGTACAAATTATTGACAGCAAAAGTGATCAATCGCGTATTACTCGCTTTGATGATGGCAACAATACAAAAATGATTAACATTGTTACTAAATCTCAATACAGAAACGGACAATTTGGACGCTTTGTAGCAGGTTACGGTACAGATAACCGCTATAAGCTAAACGCTACTTGGAATAGATTTAAAGGCACAAAACGCTTAACTATTCTTGCCCAAACCAATAACATCAATGAGCAAAATTTTTCTATGGAAGATTTAGCAGGCATTATGGGCGGAGGAGGAAATAACCGTGGAGGGGGTCCAGGCAGATTTATGGGAAGATGGGGAGGTCCCCCCAGCGGCTTTAATATACCGCGTGGACTTAATTTTGGAGGAGATAATACGTTTTTAGTAGCTAATAGCAATGGAGTTATTCAAACTCATGCAATAGGTATCAACTTCAACGATAAAATCAACAAAAAACTAGATCTTTCCACAAGCTATTTCTTTAATTGGAGTGATATTGATGCCGATTCTAAACTACTTAGACAATTCATATTACCTTCGGATTCAGGATTAGTGTACATCCAAAATGAAACGAAAGACACTCGCAATATCAATCACCGTTTTAATGCACGTATAGAATACAAAATAGACAGTTTGAATAGTATTTTATTGCAACCCCGTGTATCTATTCAAAACAACCATTTAGAAAATAGTTTTACAGGAAATAGTCGACAGAACCAGCAATTAGTCAACACTACTCGAAGCCGTAATGATAACATTAACCTTGCTTCTAATATCTCTATGCCCATTTTACTTACACATTTATTCAAGCACTATGGAAGAACCCTTACTATTAACCTTTCACCTACTTATAATCAAACACACGGCAGAAATTATTTACTCTCAAAAAACATATTTTACAGCACTTTATATACCATTTCTGATTCACTTAACCAGTTAGCAGATAATGACAGGCAGGGACTTAATGCTAACGGAAATATCACTTATACTGAAGCCGTAGCTAAATATCACTTTTTGCAAGCTACCTATACGTATACACATAACTTCAACAACACAGATAAAATTACTAATAACTATAATTATGCTGTTGGTGCGTACACGCTTAGAGATACCACTCTAAGTAACGTATTACATAATACTTACATTAGCCATAACTTTAATGGAGCATACCGGTTTGAAAACCAAAAGATGCAGCTTACCGCAGGTTTAGCCTATCAGCAAGCTTTTTTAAATAATAACCAACAATATCCACAAGTCTATAAAATTAACCGCACTTTTACTAACATTTTACCTAATGCCATCTTTGAGTATAAAATTTCAGATAAGAAGAATTACCGCTTAGTATATAGAACGCGTACAAATGTGCCCGAAATTTATGAGCTGCAAGAAGTGATTAACAACACTAACCCCACACAATTGACCATAGGAAATACAAGACTAAAACAAGATTTTCAGCACAATATTTTTACACGGTATTCTACTTCTAGCACGCAAACCTTACAAGGGCTTTTTATTGGGGGCGCTTTTACTATTACAGATAATTATATCGGTAATAGCACCATTATTGCAAAAAATGATACGGTTATACTTGATGATTTTCTACTACGCGCAGGTACGCAAATTACACAACCTACTAATTTCAAAATTGGAGAGTATTTCAGTATTCGCAGCTTTGGCAATTACAGTGTACCTTTTTCAAAAATTAAGACCAACTTCAACATAAATTATTTTGTTGCTTTTACGCAAACGCCAAGCTTAATTAACTATCAAAAAAACCTTTCTCAAAATACTATCTTAAACGGTGGAATTACGTTAAGTAGCAATATCAGCGAATATCTAGATTTTACTTTTTCTACCAATACAACTTACAATCAGGTACAAAACACCTTACAGAAGCAATTAAATACACGTTTTCTAAACCAAAATACAAGGTTCAAACTCAATACTACGGTAAAAAAGAGGTATATCTTTCAGACAGAAGTTTCTCATCAGCACAATAGCGGCTTGACACAAGCATTTAATCAAGACTTTATTTTATGGACAGCTTCCACAGGTATAAGGTTTTTGAAAGACAATAATGGTGAACTTAAAATTACCGTTTTTGATATATTAAAGCAGAACCGCGCTATTAACCGTACAGCTACAGATACATATATTGAGGATAATCAAACAAACTTATTACAGCGTTATATTATGCTGACTTTCACCTATCAATTCAGAAAGTTTAATCAAAATAGTATGCATGAAATGCCAAGAGTACCTCATCATTAAGTATTTAAGCTGAATTTTAGAGATATACTTTTGTTGCTAAAAATTTGTACCAATACCCCACAGAGCATAATCAGCACTAGCAAAATGTGTTTTGACCTGTACATATACATAAGCATATTTGTAGAATTGATACCTTATACCATACTTTTGATATATTTTGCTATATTTTTGCCATTTATCATATACGTAATACCCTGAACGAAATAAAACAGCAATTCTAGAGAACCATAATTCATGCCCTAAATATATTCCTATATGCTTAGCTGCACGTGATTCTTGTCCTACAAAAATTTGCTGTCTTTGCATTTCTTTGACAAGTGTATTGTCATGAAAAAACTCTACTCCTGCCTTCAATCGGCTAACGTGGCTCAATCGTATATGTGCTTGTGTGCTTATGTTGTAAGCTGCGTATAGATTTTTATCGCCTGGATAGATAGATTTTCCTGCTATGGCGGCATCTATTGCAGCACCCCATCTTTTTTTATACTGTAAAGATGTTCGCTTATTTTGTTTTTCGCAACTGCACTTGTATTTGAAAATATTTTTAGTAATGCCTATTTGTGCTGTAACTAAGTTCAATCCCAAATTTGGAGAACGAAATACGGCATTAGAAAAGTGTATTATAGCAATTCCCCCTTCTAGGTAATAACCTTTTTTTAGCTCCTGTTTCAGATTCAAGTTTCCTGCTACTGTGCAGTTGATATGGCTGCCAATAGCAGTATTTTTTGGATTATGCTGGAGATCAAACCGTTTGGTAAGAAAAGACAAGCCTGCGCCGATACGCCCTGAAAACACCGTGCTTTTACTTTGAATAATCGGAATATCTACGTGATAATAACTAGCAATAGCATAGCCTAAAATCTCGGGATGATTTAATCCTGAAAATAACAAAGATGTACCGATGCGAGGCTTTTTGTAAGCTGCTTGCCATACACTACTGCCATCAGTCTGAACATTATACTCTATCTCTAAAATTCCTATATGTCTATTATTTGTAAAATGAGTCATAAGATTAGTATGTGGCATGACAAAACCATAATGTCCTCTGATAGTAAGCTGGCCAATGTTATTTTGTGCGTTTGTATCGTTGAGATAAACTGTTATTTTTAACAAAATAAATACATAAAAAAACTTTTTCATACTATCGGCTGATAGGCAAATGAATGTTATCTTGGACAACCATGGCATTAGGAAAGTCTTTCAAAATTTCTTGTTGCAGCTTGCGGGCGTGCCAATACTGTGTGAAATCACCTACTCGAATACGATAATAGGGCTGTTCGTAGCTACTGTACGTATTGTACCTACCTTGTAATTTTAATATAAAATCTGACCGAATCCTTTGAGCTTGGTTATTATCTAGCCCTGAATAAATCTGCACTCTATAACCCTTAAAATTTTTACCTTCTTGATTAAGCCTGCGCTCTTTTAGCCGAAAACTGTCAAAATCAGGAATTCTATCAGTGAAAGGACCCGAGTATTTAGGTAAAGTTACCTTTTTAGTGTTTTCTTTTTTGGAATTACTTATTTCAGCTGCTTGTGCAGGGCTGGGCAGTTCTATGGTTATAGTAGGTTCAATAAAGTTTATGCGAGAGATATTCGCATCTACTGGTTCATCTTCATACACCCTTTGTGCTTGAGCGGCATTATAGAAAAAACTAAGTCCAAGTAATAATAACAAAGGTAGCTTTCTTATACGATGTAGAAACATATTCCCCTTTACCTAACTTGATTATTTTGACCATTCAGTCCATTTGATTTTGTTTCCTCTTCCTCTCGGGCTATTTTAGTAATAGATGCAATAGAATCATCTTCTGACAATCGAATTAAGCGAACTCCTTGCGTAGCTCTGCCCATTGTTCGCAATTCTTTTACTGCTGTACGAATGGTTATTCCGTTTTTGGTCATAATCATCAGGTCATCATTATCTGTAACTTCTTTTATAGCAACTAAATAGCCCGTTTTTTCAGTAATTTTAATAGTAGTAACTCCTTTTGTACCCCTATTTGTTAAGCGATATTCTTCAATAGGTGATCGCTTGCCGTATCCTTTTTCAGATACTACCATCAGCTCTGCATTGACATTCTCAACAGTTACCATGCCAATTACGTGGTCATTAGGATCATCAAAGCGCATAGCAGTAACCCCTGTTGCTGTTCTGCCCATAGGTCTTACAGTGTTTTCATGAAATCGCACTGCTTTACCCATCTTTGCGCCTAGTAAAATGTAGTGGTTCCCATTTGTCAAGCGTGCTTCAATAAGTCTGTCCCCTTCTTTTATGTTGATAGCGTTAATTCCCACAGTACGTGGATTACTATATGCTTCCAAAGTTGTTTTTTTAATGATGCCATTTTGAGTACACATTACGATGTAATGATTTTGAATGTAATCTTGATCGGTAAGAGTTTTGACATTAACATAAGCACGAATACGGTCATCTTCCTCAATGTTAATTAAATTTTTAATATCTCTTCCTCTGGCATTTTTTGCCCCTTCGGGAATTTCAAATACTCTTAACCAAAAACATTTTCCTTTCTCCGTAAATAAGAGTAAATAATTGTGTGCCGTGGCACTGAACACGTGTTCTACATAATCTTCTTCTTTTGTTGTAACTCCTGTGGAACCTACTCCGCCACGTTTTTGACTACGATACAACGATGCAGGTGTACGCTTAATATAACCACTTTTTGTAATAGTAACAATCATTTCTTCATCGGCAACCATGTCTTCAATAGTCAAGTCTTCAGCTGCATAGACAATTTCAGTACGGCGATCATCTCCAAACTTAGCTTCTATTTCACGAAGTTCTTTTTCTATAATTTTAGTTTGCTCATTCTTATCTAAAAGTACAGATTTGTAATATGCGATAGTTTCTTGTAGTTCATTATATTCTTGGAGAATTTTTTCTCTTTCCATGCTGGTCAATCGCTGCAAGCGTAAATCTAGAATGGCTTTAGCTTGTATTTCAGAAAGGTGATAGCGTTGAATAAGCTCTTGCTTAGCCAGTTCAGGAGTTTGTGCAGCTCGGATAAGGGAAATAATTTCATCTAAATCCTCTAAGGCAACTAATAAGCCTTTAAGAATCTCAGCTTTTTGTTCTGCTTCAGAAAGTAAAAACTGCGTTCTACGAGTAACTACTTCGTAACGGTGTTCAATAAAATAGTGTATCATATCTTTTAGGTTCAGTGTCATAGGTCTACCTTTGACCAAAGCGATGTTATTGACACTGAATATTTGCTGCATTTGTGTGTTTTTATACAAATGGTTAAGTACGATATTTGGATCTGTATCACGTTTGAGGTCAATGACTATACGTAAGCCTTCACGGTCAGACTCATCTCTAATATCACTAATGCCTTCTAATTTTTTTTCTGTCATCAATTCTGCAATGCGTTCAATTAGCTTAGCCTTAACAACTTGATACGGAATTTCACGAACAATAATTTGAGTTTTTCTTTCTGTTTCTACAATCTCTGCTTTGGCACGAAGGACAATACGCCCTTTACCGGTAAGCATACTCTCTTTTACGCCTTCGTAGCCATATATAATTCCCCCTGTTGGAAAATCAGGGGCTTTAATGTACTGACTAAGTTCCTCTACTGTAATACTAGGATTATGTAAATAAGCAATACAAGCATGTACTACTTCGCGCAGGTTGTGAGGAGGAATATTAGTAGCCATTCCTACGGCTATACCTGATGCTCCGTTGATGAGCAAATTAGGTACTTTAGCAGGAAGTACCGTAGGTTCAGTAAGCGAATCGTCAAAGTTAGGTTGAAAGTCTACTGTATTTTTGTCAATGTCAGCAAGCATTTCTTCGGCTATACGTTTTAATCTTGCTTCGGTATATCGCATAGCCGCAGGACCATCACCATCAATAGAACCAAAGTTGCCTTGCCCATCTAACAGAGGATAACGCAGAGAAAAGTCCTGTACCATGCGTACCATTGCTTCATACACTGCACTATCTCCATGGGGATGATATTTACCCAGTACATCACCTACTACGCGAGCGCACTTTTTATATGGGCGATTGGAAGCTAAACCCAACTCAGTCATACCGTATAATACTCGCCTGTGCACAGGTTTTAGACCATCTCGTACATCAGGTAAAGCCCTAGACACAATTACAGACATTGCATAGCTGATGTACGCAGACTTCATTTCATCCTCTATCGTAACAGGAATGAGTTTCTGTGTATTTTCCATTGCAAGCAAAAATACGAAAAATATCAATCCTTTTCTTTTTGCTTAAAACTCTATTACAGTTAGTAATGTTAAGTAAATGACTTAACTTTGTGCCATGAATAAAAAAGTCAGAGTTCGTTTTGCGCCTAGTCCCACAGGGGGATTACACATTGGTGGTGTTCGTACAGCACTGTACAACTATCTCTTTGCTAAAAAACACGGGGGAGATTTTATTCTTCGCATCGAAGATACTGACCAAACTCGCTTTGTAGAAGGTGCAGAAGAGTACATTATTGAAAGTTTAGCTTGGTTAGGAATTACTTTTGATGAAGGTACTCATGTTGGAGGTCCCCATGCGCCTTATAGACAGTCTGAACGCAAAGACATGTACAGACAATATGCCGAAGCCTTAGTAGAAAAAGGATATGCCTACTATGCTTTTGATACGCCCGAAGAGTTAGAGCAAATGCGTGAACGCCTAAAAGCTGCCAAAGTAGCATCCCCACAATACAATAGCATTACTCGTAATACTATGAAAAACTCTCTCACACTACCTGCTGATGAAGTCAAAGCCCGTATTGCAAACGGAGAACCTTATGTAATTCGGCTAAAAGTACCTCGCAAAGAAGAAATACGTTTTTATGACGAAATTCGTGGTTGGATAGTAGTTCAAAGTCATCAAATTGATGATAAAGTACTTTTGAAGTCTGATGGCATGCCTACCTACCATTTGGCTAATGTAGTAGATGACTATCTTATGCAAATTACTCATGTTATACGTGGTGAGGAATGGCTACCTTCGGCACCTTTGCATGTTTTACTGTACCGCTATTTAGGTTGGGAAGAAGTTATGCCCAAGTTTGCCCACTTACCCCTTATTTTACGCCCCGATGGTAATGGCAAACTTAAAAAACGCGAAAGTGGGGGCATCTTAACTTTTCCCATATCTTGGCATGACCCTACCACAGGTGAGGATTATTTAGGTTACCGAGAAGCTGGCTTTTTGCCCGAAGCCGTTGTTAATTTTTTAGCGCTTTTAGGTTGGAACCCTGGTACAGACCAAGAAATTTTTTCTATGCAAGAACTTATTCAAGCTTTTAGCCTAGAGCGTATCGGTAAGTCAGGTGCAAAGTTTGATGCTGAAAAAGTAAAATGGTTCAATGGTGTTTATATCCGTAATACAGATACACAAAAGTTACTTCCCTTAGTCAAACAAACACTTTCTGACCATAATGTAAGTGGCTTTTCTGATGAATACATTAGCCGAGTAATTGACTTAATGAAAGACCGAGTGGTAACTATACCCGATTTTTATACGCTAGCAATGTACTTTTATCAAGAATTTAACCAGTACGATGAAACTATGAAGCAAAAACAAGTAAACGCAGAAAACATTCAACATTGGCAGGCTATTTTACCACAACTCAAAAATCTAAATACATGGGACGCTGCTACTATTGAAAAAACTATACATGAATACGCTAACCTTAACAAAGTTAAAATAGGTAAAATTCTGCCCATGCTTCGTTTAATGATAACAGGTGTATCTTTTGGACCCAGCGTTCCCGAAATTATGGCTTTGATAGGCAAAGAAAAAAGTATTCAAAGAATAGAAAAAGCTCTTTCACTTTGGGCGCAGGCAGCCGAATAAGCTAATGGTAATTTCATCGCTTAATGTTTCAACTTACAATACTAGGAAACTCAGCAGCTGTACCTACCTTAGGTAGAAACACTACGGCACAAGCACTACGTTGTGAGCAGCATCTCTTTCTTTTAGATTGTGGCGAAGGCACGCAAATTCAAATTTTGAAGTATAAAATAAGAAGTAATTTTGAAGCCATATTTATTTCTCATCTGCATGGCGATCACTGCTTTGGACTAGTTCCTTTGCTTTCTTCTATGTCGCTCAATGGCAGAAAAACAGAGTTATTTATTGTAGGTCCGCAAGATGTGCAAAAGTACGTTCAAACACAACTCAATTTCACCCAAGCTTATCTCAATTTTCCTGTGTATTACCTTGTGCCACAAGAAAATAACCAAGTCGTATATGAGAATGCTAACCTTGAAGTACGAGCTTTTAGGTTAAATCACAGAATAGAAACGTATGGATACGTATTTAGAGAAAAACCTAAACCTCCGAAGTTTTTAGTAGAAAAAGCCCGTGCTTTGCAGGTAGCCCCGCACTTATTCAAATTTCTCAAAAAGGGCATACCTGTACAGAATATTCACGGACAAACTATATTTCCCGAACAAGTATTGGGAGAGAGAAAAAAAATTTGTAGTTATGCTTTTTGCACTGATACGGCTTTTTATCCTGAAATAGTCCCTTACATTGAAAAGGTTACTCTTTTGTATCACGAAGCAACCTTTAAACACAGTGAAATTCAAAAAGCAGTAGAGACTTATCACAGTACAGCCCTTCAAGCGGCTACCATAGCGCAGCTAGCCCAAGTACAAAAGCTTTTGATAGGACATGTTTCAGCCCGATATTTTAATTTAGAGCAGGAAGTAGTACAAGAAGCTCAAACTATATTTCCGCACACAGAATACGCCCAAGAAGGTAAAACTTTTTTAATTGAGTAAAAGGGATATACTTCAAAACGTGATACAACAAGCCATTTACGGATACTGATATTGTTCAACAAATTGAGAAAAAATAATTTGATTTTTAATTTTATTTTTTTGGGCGTGCCCCTTGCTGACGCAAGGGTCGGGGCATTCCGCACTGCGCTTCGCTTCGGTACTTCG
>JANWVW010000045.1 GCA_025056095.1 Bacteroidia bacterium | reverse complement strand
TAAAAATTAACCTTAACATAATCAAAAACAGACTTAATGTAAAATAAAAACCTTCATCTGCAACCTACAAAAGGGCGTTTTTCTTTATCTCCTCCACTACGCTAGGGTCCAATAAAGTAGAAGTATCCCCAAGATTAGAAGTATCTCCTTCGGCAATTTTACGTAAAATTCGGCGCATAATCTTTCCACTCCTTGTCTTAGGCAGACCACTCACAACTTGAATTTTATCAGGTTTAGCAATAGGTCCTATTTGCTTGCTTACTAAATCCACAATTTCTCTTTTAAGCTCCTCATGGTTCTTATTAGGATTGATATTGACTACATACGCATAAATTCCTTGTCCTTTTATCTCATGCGGATAACCTACCACAGCCGATTCTACAATGTCAGGGTGTTCGTTTATAGCACTTTCTACCTCACCTGTGCCAATCCTATGCCCCGATACGTTAATCACATCATCCACACGCCCCGTAATACGATAATAACCTTTTTCATCTCGCTTAGCTCCATCCCCTGTAAAGTATAAACCTGGATAAGTAGAAAAATAATTTTTAGCATATATCTCATGGTTGCCATAAGTAGTCCTTGCCATACTTGGCACAGGAAAACGAATACATAAATTTCCTTCTATATTGTTCCCTTCAAGAATATTTCCTTTGTCATCTACTATTACAGGTTGAACGCCAGGTAAAGGTAAAGTAGCATAACTGGGTTTTAAGGGAGTAATTCCCGCCAAAGGACTTATCAAAATTCCCCCTGTTTCGGTTTGCCACCAGGTATCTACAATTGGACACTTTTCTTTACCTACATTCTTGTAATACCATTCCCAGGCTTCTTCGTTGATGGGTTCACCTACACTACCTAACACACGCAAGGAACTCAAATCTTTACCTTGTAACCACTCTGTACCTAAGGCTTCTAGTGCCCGAATTGCTGTCGGTGCTGTGTAAAAAATATTTACTTTGTGTTTTTGGATAATATCCCAAAATCTACTCGGAGTAGGATAAGTAGGAATGCCCTCAAACATAAGCGTAATAGCCCCATTGAGTAAAGGTCCATAGGTGAGGTAGGAATGCCCTGTTATCCAGCCAATATCCGCAGTGCAGAAAAAGACTTCATTTTCTTGATATTGAAATACATTTTTGAACGAATAGCCTACATAAACCATATAGCCTGCTTGGGTGTGTAACAAACCTTTGGGCTTACCCGTAGAACCCGAAGTATAAAGAATAAAGAGGGGATCTTCGGCATCCATTATTTCAGGTTCGCAAGTAGTACTTTGATTAGGGACAAGGTCGTTCCAAAGAATATCTCTTTGAGCATCAATAGGAATTTGTGCCTTTGTTCTCGGATAAATGAGTACTTTTTGTACAGTTGTGCATTGGGTTAGGGCTTCATCTACAATTTTTTTCAAAGGGACAATTTTATCGCCCCTGTAGAGTTCATCGGCTGTAATTACTACGCTTGCGCCGCAGTCCTGAATGCGCCCCGCCAAAGATTGTGCAGAAAAACCTGCAAATACCACTGAATGAATAGCCCCAATACGCGCACACGCCAATACGCTCATCAGTAGTTCGGGAATCATTGGCATGTACAAGCAAACTCTATCCCCTTTTTTGACGCCTATACTACGCAGTGCGTTCGCAATTTGATTGACTTTGTGATACAACTCTTGATACGTGTATTTTTGAAAAGGTTCATCTATAAAATTGCTTTCCCAAATGAGCGCAGTTTGATTAGCTCGGGTAGGTAAGTGTCTATCCAAGCAATTTACAGTAATGTTTAGCTTTGCCCCTTCAAACCAAGCTATTTCAGGTTTATGAAAGTCATATCTTAATACCGTGTGCCATTTTTGATACCATTGATAATTCTCTGCCACAGATGCCCAAAATTCTTCGGGATTTTGAATGCTTTTTTGGTAGACTTCTTTGTATTCTTGGAACGAACGGATATCCATGCCGTTAAGATAATATGAATTTTATTGAAGTGCAAAATTGTGCTTTGTGAAAAAATTTTTTATATTTGCAAGAAATGAAAAAATGCATCCTAATCTTTTCACTGCTCATTTCTAACTATGTATTTAATTATGTATTTGCTCAAAGTTTTTCAGAATGGAATTTAGTCCAAGTATTTGGAAACGGCAGCGTGAAAGCAAAGCAGGCTACATACGATATGTATCAAAGGTACATTTACGTTATTGGAGATTTCAAAAATACACTTGTCATAGGCAAAGATACTTTAATTAGCAAGGGAGGGACAGACATCTTTATTGCTAAATTTGATACTTTGCTCAATCCGCAGTGGGCTTTTGGTTTTGGGAGTACCGAAGATGATCATGCAGCAGGTATCAATACCACAGGTCCTGGTTTACTTTTTGTGGCTTTTAATTTTCAAGGTACTTGTACAGTAAAGAGCTATACCTTATCAAGTGCAGGCAGTTTTGATATTGGTTTGATGAGATTGAAGGCAAATGGAGATATTTTAGCTATCAAGCGGCATGGTGGTACTGATGAGGATTGGATAAACGCCATTTCTAAAAATTCATTATTTCAAGGTACGGGATATTTCAAGGGAACTACCCAACTAGGTAGTACTACGCTTAACAGTGCTGGCGGAAAAGATATCTTTGTTTTTACTGCTAATGCTGCATTAGATATAACTATCGCAAGGCGACATGGTGGTACAGGTGATGATGAAGGCTTATGTATCAATAGCATTTATTTTTTTGGCGGATATTTCACCCAAACGGCAAGTATAGATACCTTTACATTAGTCAGTGCAGGGGGTAGAGATGGCTTTATTTATCAAGACTTCTACGGTAAAAGAGTTTTTCATTTCAAAGGCACTGGAGATGATGCTTGTACAGACATTAACGGAGTATACTTTACAGGTCATTTTGAACAAAATATGCAAGTCGTATCTCCAATAACTAATTTTAATCTTGTTGCCAAAGGAAAGAAAGATGTGTTCGTAGGTAAAATAACCGATTTATCTCCTATCTACATTCAGCAAGCAATTGCAGTAGGCAGTAAAGAGGACGATAGTTTAGCCAAACTTCACAGCTTAGGAAATTACGGTGACTATTTGTATTTAAGTTTTATTGCCAAAGATACTGTACATACACCAGATTTTTTATGTGATGTGAACTATCCTAATGCAGTTCTGCTAAATCTTTTTGTAGAAGATGGAGGCATCAATTTCGTAAGACACAGAAAGATATTCAGCGGTTCAAGGTCAGAAATAGTTTCTATCATTCCGACAGCTAAGCATATTCTGTATGTAGCAGGTAACTTTGAAAACAACGTATGGCTCAATTCACCTTACATTCAACCGAACTCTAATGCGTTTTTAGTCAAGGCTACGAATATCAAAAGCATTGCACAAGAGTTAACCTACCTGGATGCCAACAATTACAAAGCACCTATATGGGGGGATGGAATGCTATTTTGGGACAGAGTAGATAGGACACTTTTAGAAATTCCAAAAGATAGCCTTCCCCCTAAAACAGCAGTATTTACAGCAAATCTAATGGTTGGAGGTTTGACAGATGCATCAAAAGTTAAATGTGCAGGTTGGAACTTGTACTATAAACCTTACGAACAAGGACCGATTACAGATCCTAATTTTTATGACTATCAAAAACCTAATGCACTGCGCGTATGGAAGTTCAACCGTGCTGAAATTGAATACCACAAGCAAAACTACAATCAGCCTGGGTATGTTATCCCTGATAACATAAAGTCTTACCCAGGCAATGGAAACCCCAGCTTTGGACAAGCTGCCCAACTTTTACCTTATTTTGATAAAAATAACAACGGCAAGTACGAACCTGAACAAGGCGAGTATCCTATTATCAAAGGTGACCAAGCTATTTGGTCAATTTACTGTGATGATATGCGAAATATGGACACTAGCGCCATGAAAATTGAAGTGCATCAATTAGCTTATGTCTACAACTGCCCTACGGATAGCATTTTACAAAACACATTATTCATGGAGCGAACTATTTACAATCGTTCTAATCAAACTTATTACCAAGTGTTAGTTGGTGATTTTTGCGACCCAGATATAGGGATGGCTTCAGATGATGCTGATGGATGCGACTCTACTTTACACTTAGGCTATGCCTACAACTTTGATAACTTTGATGAAACTTCCGCTGGATATTGGAATTATCCCCCTGCGGTAGGAATTGTTATTTTAGACAGAGATATGTATGCGTATAAAAGCCATTACAAAGATTTCAGTATGTGTACTACACTGCCTATGACTTACCAAGGTGTGTATAATGTGCTTCAAGGAAAGTATACCACAGGTGCCCCCACATATAATAATGGTTCTAATGGATGTCTTAATACTACAGGTTCATATATTACTCGGTATCAATTTTCAGGAGACCCCGAAACGAATACAGGTTGGCTTTTTTATGATGCATTTCCCTCTGGAAGAGATGTTAAGTTTTATATCTCTACGGGCTTTTATCCTGTTTTAGAACCTAACCAATCCATACAGTATAATAGCGCATATATTTTTGCACGTACTCATCAGCTCGGCAAAAATAGAAACAGTGTAACTATACTTAAAAACTATGCTGCAAACATAAGATATCGCTATCAAAATAATTTACTTCAACCCTGTACTCAATATAGTGTAATCACAGATGAGGTTAAGCCGATAGTGTACGAGGTATATCCTAATCCTATCCAAGATATACTCAATGTAGAAATTCATTCGCCTTCTTTGGAGCAGGGTGTTCAAATAACGATAATGGATATGCTCGGCAAGCCTCAATTAACTTATTTTACTACGCAGACTTACTCTACTCTTTCTATGGGTAATTTGTCTAAAGGTTTGTACATCATACAAATACAAGATAAAAAGCAAGTTGTATATACCAAAGTCATTAAGCAGTAAGTAGTTGAAATTTAATGGTTTTTTGGGCGTACCCCTTGCTACGCAAGGTCGGTGTATTCCGCATGTAGCCCACAGTACGCTGCCCTTGTAGGCTTAAGCGCAGCGAAGCGCCCACAAGGGCACGCCCGAAAGAACATAAATTTGCTCAAGCTTTTGAATAAAAATAAGGCATAGAAAACTTGTCAATTTACAATTTCGTCTAGATTAAATTCATCTACGTTCTTTTGAGTGGCTTTTTCCTCACAATCGAGAGTGAAAGTAGGTTCGCCAGGGGGTTTGAGATCTTCAAAACTGCCCAAAACTCTATTTCTGATTGAGGGGTCTTCTGTACATTTTTTGTAAAAAATGGCGAAAGTGGGCGCCGCAGCTTGACCTCCCTGCCCACGGGCATCATTAAAATGAACGCCCCTGCTTTCACAACCAAACCATACTCCAATGGCCAGCTTGGGACTAAAACCAATAAACCAGGCATCAGAGTTTTTTTGAGTAGTTCCTGTTTTTCCGCCTATATCGCCTTTGAGTTGGTATTTGTAGTACGCTCCGCTTGCCGTTCCTGCTACTACCACCTTTTGTAACAATCTGCACATTTTATACGCTACGCTGGGACTAATTGCTTCAATTCTATTTTTTGGATCCTGCTTAGTGAAAGGCGTAGGAATTTCATTTCCGTATCTATCTGTAATTTTAGTGATTAAAATAGGTTCTAAACGAATACCTCTATTGACAAAAGTAGCATACGCATTAGTAAGTTCGAGTAGAGTTAAATCTGTTGTTCCTAGGGCTAAGGAGAGTACACGTTCCAGTTTTGTGTTAATTCCCATATTTTCTGCCAATGTGGCTACGTTATTGGGGGAATTTAGTCCACCTAAACGCTCATACATAATACGGGCAGTAACAGTATTGATAGAGTTTTTAAGAGCTACCCAAAAGGGGGTCATACCTCTAAATTTGCCATCGGCATTTTTGGGCGCCCAAATCATGACTACGGTATCTTTGTTGTTAATTCTTTGTTTATCAAATGCTTGATAAGGAGCATCTAAAAACTCCTCACAAGGATCAACACCGTTGATGATAGCCGCAGCATAAACAAAAGGCTTAAAGGCTGAACCTACTTGCCGCTTACCATTAGCTACTTGGTCGTACTTGTAGTATTGGTGTCCTATATTTCCCACCCAAGCCCGTACTTGGCGCGTACTGGGTTCAATGGCTACCAAAGCAGAATGTAGTATTTTAGCCATGTATTTGACTGAATCCCAAGGGGTTTTGTTGTAAATGTATTTTGTACCTGGCACAATCTTGCCTTTCTTATCTTTGATCCAAGCAAAAACTTCAATGGAGTCTAATCGTTGTGAAAAAGCTTTGCGGATTTCACTCTCAGTAGCACCTGCGGCTTTCATGGCTTTATATCGTTCAGAATAAATAAATCCTTCGTAAATAGGTAAAGTGTCTAGTTCTGATATGGGTCTAAATTTTTTGTTCCATGGTTCATTTGGACTGTTTTCAGGCATGTATTGGTCAAACTGCTTTTGCATGTAAAATAGGTGTTCATATACTGCTTCTTCGGCATATTGCTGCATTTTGCTGTTTATAGTAGTATAGATTTTTAGCCCATCGTGATAGAGATTGTAGCCATTTTCTTTTGCCCATTTTTTAAGGACTTTATCTCGGAGGTGTTCCCTAAAATAGGCTGCCAAACCTTCATTGTGGTCCTCGACAGAGAATCGTAAATGAGTAGGTTTTTTCTTTATTTTTTCTGCTTCACTTTTATCAATTAAGTTGTATTTAACTAGCTGGTTGATAACTACATTCCTGCGTTCTAGTGCTCTATTACCATACCGAAAAGGGTTGTAATAAGAAGTACCTTTGAGAATACCTACTAAAAGGGCTGCTTCATCTAGCTGCAAGTATTTGGGATGCTTGCTGAAATACATTTTAGAAGCCGAGTGAATTCCATAAGTAGTTCCTCCCCAAGGTACAGTGTTCAGGTATAGAGTAATAATTTCCTTTTTAGTGAAATTGCGTTCAATATACAATGCGCAGACGATTTCTTTGATTTTTCGTTTAATGCTGCGTTCTTGTCCTACTTCTTCGTCGTATAAATTTCTGGCTAATTGCATAGTGATAGTACTTGCCCCTTGCTTGCTTCCTCCTCGTATATTGTTGAGCAAGGCTCTTAGCAAACCTCTCAAACTAATTCCTGAATGTTCATAAAAAGTAATATCCTCCGTAGCTAACAAAGCAGTAATTACATAAGGTGAGATTTCTTCGTAGGTTACAGGTACGCGATTTTGGTCAAAGTATTTACCTAAGATTACTCCATCTTCACTATAAACGATAGAAGCCTCCATAGGTTTTTTATCATCTAATGCCCTGAATGAAGGCAGCATGCTTTTACCGATAAAGAACAGCGTTACAAAGCTTGTCCAAAACAGTGTAAAGCTTATCCAAATTATTCTTTTGAGCCACAGTAAATTTCTTTGACCTGAATTCATAGCACAAAAGTAAGACTATTTTAGCGATGTGAGAGATTAAATTTTTTGCGTGAGGCATGCGAAGGGCGTGCGTCAGCACGGTGCGAAGCGCAGCGAAGCACCGAAGCGATAGCGTAGCCCGAAGCACGCCGACCTTGTGGGCATGAGCGCAGCGAAATGCCCACAAGGGCACGCCCAAAATAAAACTAAACAGAAAAACATAAAATATGCTTATATTCTGACAAAGCAGTAATAAAACGTTGTACTGTTGTTTCTAAATCTTGTTCACTTTCTCCGCCTGCGGCATTGAAGTGTCCACCGCCCTTGAAATACTTTGCTGCAAACTCATTTGCAGGAAAATTGCCCATAGAACGAAAGCTTAACTTAACTTTTACTGTCCTGTCAATAATCAAAGCGGCAAAAATAACTCCCTCAATACTCAAAGCATAATTGACTAAACCTTCTGTTTCGCCTGTTTGAATATTAAACCTTTCAAGCTCTTCACGGCTAACTACAATATAAGCAGTACGATATTGAGGTAAAAGAAATAACTTGTTAGATAAACAATAACCTATGAACTGTAACCTACTAAGCGAAGAATTACTGTACAACATTTCTTGCACAACATGATGCTTCATACCTGTTTCCATGAGTTTGGCTACAATTCTGTGTAGATGCGGTGTAGTAGCAGGATATCTGAATGAACCTGTATCAGTTACAATTCCTGTGTATAAACAAGTGGCAATAGTAGCATCTATTTTGTCTGTATCTTCAAGAGTTTCAATGAAATGATAGACGAGTTGACAAGTAGCTGCGGCATGCTCATCCCATAGTTGGTAATGACTAAAAGGTTGCGGGTCAATATGGTGGTCTATTAGGACCTTAGTTGCTGCAGATTGGGCAATGATACTGCCCATTTCATTTACTCGTGAGAGCTGTCCATAGTCCAAACAAAAGATAAAATCAGCTTGCGCTAATAACTTTCTACCTTGTTCGGGATTGTCTTCAAAGAAGAAAACTTCGTCATGCCCTGGTAAAAAGTGAAGGTACTTTCCTCCATCATTAGGAGGCATAACGATAACTTTATGATGATACTTTTTAAGGTAGTGAAATAGTCCTAAGCTACTGCCCATTGCATCGCCATCAGGTTTGTGATGCGTAGTGATGACTATGTTGCAAGGTTGTCCTTTTATTTTTTCAGCAATTTTGTGAACGTTATTTATTGCAACAGAAGAAAGCATGAAACTTAAACGCTTTTTTAGTTAATTTAGGTGCAAAAATAGATAAAATACGTATTTTTGCTTATGCGAAGAAAATGGGTATATGTTTTAGTTTGGTTATACAGCAGTTTTTTGTACGGACAAGGTCCTTTTTTAGCAGGAGTAGGATTTAATTTTATTCCTGTTTCAAATAGAGATAAAGTTCCGAGTAATGTAAGCGTCAATGTACGATACATGCTAGAAACAGGAATAGTTACAAGTGAGGAAGGACTGCTTACTTTACGCATGCAGTATTTGAATACCAACTATTTTTTAGAGCAAGCATTTAGGTTTAAAAATCCTGGCTATGAAGCTTACAAAGCTGTTGCACAGCTAGATGCATTAGAATTAGCATTTGGGGGTAGAATATTTAGTTTAGAACGCAATAAGGAAGCACCTTATGGGGGGTATTTGCAATTTGAATGTTCACACATTTGGTATAAGGGCAAATATGTTTCACGCCATCCTGCTATTATTGCTTATAATCTACCTGATTTGTCTCAAAATACTATCCCACTTGGAAATACTTACAAGAATGGACAAAGAATATTCTCTTCTACTGTATGGGGATTCAATATAGGAATAGGTTACCATTTGAGACTAAATGATAACTTTATTTTAGACATTGGCTGTGCAAATGGGTACATCATAAGAGATATAACTGTTAATCAAACGGAAAAAAACTCTGAAGAGGTAGCTAATACTGCGGCAGCAAGGCGATTGTTCAACATATACTTTTTGACCTTACATGCAGGTCTCAAATTTAAGTGGAAAAGGTAGACCATGTTTATTTTTTGTGAGAAATTGAGAGTTTTTATAGTTGGCATGAAGGGTTTGGCTTGTTTTTTGGCGAGACTTGCGAAGCAGGTCGCCAAAAAGCTTTTCTTACTACATTTTAACTAACTTATGTACCAAAATTTCTCTACCTTGTGCAATGTGAATGTAGTATATTCCTTTTGCCCAAGTATATGTCGGTATACGCCAAATGTTTTTGCCTGAATTTGTCAAAGGTTCTAAGAAAAATACTTGTTTACCTAACACATCAAAAACTTTGACTTGGACAGGGACATCGCAAGTAGTGTGGCACTCTATCACAGCTTCATCTGAAGTAGGGTTAGGATAAAGAAAACTGCTTAAATTCGTGTATTGAGTGTAGATTTCAACAATGTTGGAGTATCTAACTTTGCCTTTTTTATCTGCCATCTGTAAGCGGTAAAGATTTCTACCTTGATAAGGGTTTGTGTCTAGGGCTTCAAGAGGTTGTTGGCAAGAAACTTCAGCAATGGGTGTGAAAGTACCATTTTGGCTGCGTTCTAAAATGAATTTAACATATACGCTTTCAGGATTATGCCACTGCAAAAAAACTTGACCATTTTCGTATTTAGCTTTGAGCACATTCGTCATGACTGGTAGGGTAGTTGTACAGAATTCTACTGCACTTATAGGGGCTATATAGTTATATAAGACTGCTCCGTCGTTGCCGGGTGCAGCGCCGCCTGGTGTTCCATCACAAGATGCTGGAGCAGAAGGACCTCTTATGCCATTGAGTCCCCCACTAACGTTTGTAGTTAGTAAAGGATAAAGGGCTGGGGCAGATATCCATATAGCTCCCCCTCCACCACCACCTCCAGCGCCAAAGCAGTTCACATCGCCCCAACTAGCGTTGCTGCCTTTACCTCCTCTTACAGTAGCATGAGTAGTAGAGATTACGTTATTAACGTCTAGTATTATTACTCCGCCTGCACCTCCACCACCCCCTCCATCGCTCAACGCTCCGGGGGTTCCTTCGCCAAACCCTGATGCAGCAGCAGGATAAAAGTGTCTTCCATCTGCAATGATATAATTGTTATTACCATCTATAGCATTAGCACGAATGATGATGATGCCTCCACCATCTCCACCTGCTGTGCTTTGAAGGTTGTTTCCATGTCCTGCACCACCACCTCCGCCCATAAAAATACGATTATTAGCAGCGCTGTATCCATAACTACTTAATGAAATTCCTCCCACACCAGGTACATTCCCGAAACAAGTAAAAGGAGAATGATTAGTTCTATTACCTCCTATACCTCCTGCTCCATAATTTCCACCACCTCCACCACCTGCATTGTGGTTATTTCCTCCTCCCCCACCGTTGATTTGCTTACCTCGCGCAAAACAACCTGCGGTAGTGGTATCTGCAATACCTTCGCCTTTCATCGCACCATGATTATTGCCTCCGCTTGCTGCAAAGCTAATTACATATCCCGTATAAGCTCCCCCATTGGGGCAAGTATACGCAGGTAAGGTCCAATTTCGATACTGCCCACCTTTGAAACCCTTTGCCCATACGGTAATAGTATCATTTAAAGTAAGTGTACCCGTAGCTTCCAAAACTAGTACCCCCCCTGTAGCGCCGTTCCAACTTTGGCAAGTAAGGTTGTCTGTAACCACAGGATTTGTGTATTGAGGTACTTTGATGACTTGAAGCCTATTGTTACCCCCTGCATTATAGCTGTTCAGTAAAGTATATTTGAGAACGATATCATTTCCACTAATAGAGCAAATATTATTGAACTCATATAAACCTGCACCGTTAATAGCTGTAATATCGCCATAGCTGGCAGTATTTGTATTATTATACGATGCACCTTTCATTTGAATGATTAAAACTCGATCATCTACATTTAAGCCTGCCGCATTAGTTAGAGTTATACTATTAGCAGGAATGTTAATAGCTGTTGCTTCGTAGTATTCGTTAATAATCCCTGAAATATTCTGGGAAAAAACCGAAGAAACAAGAGCAAAGTAACATAAAATATAAAATATTCTCATAAGCACAGAAAGTTTAGTTCTAATTCTTTCACAAATATAAGCAATTTTTTGGAACTAAATTAAATTTTTGGTAAAACGAATAATAAGTTTTATTTTTGCAGTATGCGTAGGTATCTTTTGATAGCGTTTATATTAGGTCTTGTTTCCATGGGCTTTATGATGTACAAGACTTCAGGTATAGACGATAAGCCCCTTGTGCGATGGTATGACTTTAATGAAGGACTAAAGGTAGCCAAAGAGCAAAATAAACATATCATGATAGATGTTTATACAGAGTGGTGCGGATGGTGCAAAAAATTAGATAAAATCACCTATAGAGATAAAGAAGTAGTAGAAATTCTAGAAAAGGACTTTATTGCTATCAAATTAGACCCAGAACTGCCTAACGTATACTATGACTATGCAGGTAAACAATATACAGGCAAACAATTAGAACGTAAATTCAAAATAAAAGGATATCCCACAATTATTTTCATGCGCCCTGATGGCTCTGTAATTGATATAGTTGAAGGCTATTTTACTCCTGCTGAAATGGTAGAAACCCTCAAAATTATACTTAAAAAGTAATAGCCATGCTCAACGAACGAAAAAAAAGAATTTTATCTAATATAATACACTACTACATTCAAACTTGTACGCCCGTATCTTCGCAAGTAATAGCTCAAAAAGTACCTTTAAGCCCTGCATCTATTCGCAACGAAATGGCACAACTGCAGTCTATTGGGCTGATTTATGTACCTCATACGTCTTCGGGGCGCGTTCCTACTACTGAGGGTTATCAATTTTACGTACAGGAAATTATGCCCTGCGACTACGCCCTCTCCGAAGTGGAAATGCAACTTATTCGTCAGTCTATACAAAATATTCTTCAAGACTTCTCCCAAATTAAAACTTTCTTAACTGTCTTAGCCAAACTAACAAACTTAGTCAGCTTTGGTGTCAAGCCATTTTCTATCAATCCAACACTGCTTAAAATAGACTTCGTAAAAATAACAGAGCACAGCATTCGGTTAATTTTAACACTAGATACTACGGTTAAATCTCGTATTATCAAAGTAGATGAAGCTATACCTGACGAAAAGCTTAATCAAATCTCACAGTTTTTTAACCAACACTTCGGAGGATTAGAAATACAAAAAATACGCTACCATATCCAACAATTAGAAAGATACATAGAAAAAGAAGAGTATGCACTGATAGAGATGTTATTACTCAACAACCTATACCAAATTCAAGAAAATGATGAAATCGAGATTGTATACGAAGGATTAGACAAAGTAATCACTCAACCTGAATTTAAGTCTGCCCAATATTTACACGAACTTATCCAAACGCTTGAAGCAGAAGAGCAAATTAAACAAGTACTACATAGCAGTAACACAAATTTGAGCATCTCGGTTGGAATAAATCCCCGCACAGAAGAAAAATTCAGTATGATACAAGCAACGTATTACCTTAAAAAAAATATAAAAGGATACATTGGCTTCATAGGTCCACAACGAATGGACTACCCCAAACTTTATGCAATTGCTAATTATACCCTCAAAGAGCTAAACGCGAATACCCTTTAAAACTCAAAAGCAAAGTCGCTTGAATCTAAAAATTTGTTTGTTAAACTGGTATAGAGATTAAAACTAAACACAAGACTCGGTTTCAGACCAGAATCAAGCGGATCGTTTTTCGAGCGGTCAGGAAGGTAAGACAGATTTAAAGTTCTGCCCCAAAGCAAGCCTGCTTCTAGAGAAAGCCGCACGTGCTTATTAGGTTTCCAATTCCAAATTAAACTGTTTTTGATATGACTGTATATGTATTGTAAGCGTTCTTTACTTTTGACTAAAATAGTATCCCGTACACCTCCATTATATCCCCCTGGTGTAATGAGTAAACTTAAATTGTGGTAGGAATTGAGCTTGTAAGTTACTTGCGCTTGAACAGGCAGAATTACAGTCAAAGTAGTGTTGGATAAAATTTTTTTGTTCATGCCCCAAACAGGTGCAATTAGAAAAGGAATAGAACTATTGCTGTACACGGCAGCCAAACCATAGAACTTTTGATGATATAGTCCTTTAATTTTAACACGTAAAACTGCTACTGTACCGTATGGTTTAGGGTTACGAAATGTGGAAGGACTTTCTGTAATTCCCCCTCCAAAAGCATACAACCACATTTTACTACGTAAGCCCGCATGTAAACCTGCTATGGCAAAAGATGCAGTGTACAAGTTGTGCTGCGGTTCAAACGGTGTGTTTTGAGTATTGTGTACTTGTCTTATCCCTGTGTTTAAGGTCAAAAAATACTGCCTAACTGTAATATCCAATTCTTTCCAACTAGCTTCTATTCTACCTTTGAGGGGTATAATCAGTTGAGCATTGTATCTATTAAAACCTACTTTACCCGTAGTATCTTTCAGCTCTGCAGAGGGAATATATTCGGCACGAATGTTCAAGCCTGTTCTAAAAAAACGGCTAATATCTATGCCTTGTGCATAGGTGAGCAAGTTCAGCACCCATAGTGTGTAAAGCAAATGTGCCAATTTCATATAACAAATAAATAAATTACGTTTGTACTTATCAACAATCAATCTAGTTTTTTAACCCTTAGCTTTTGCCCTGGTTGTATACGTTCAGGGCGAATATTGGGATTGAGTTCTTTAAGTTCGGCAGGGGTCAAGCCGTGTTTGCGAGCAATATCATTAAACTTATCTCCAGGTTTTACTCTGTAATAAATACGCTGATTAAGCACTTGATTGGGGTCTTTGGTTTTGCTACTTTTATCTTTGCTTTCATCCGATTCAGAAGAAACAACTTTTTGTTTTTTAGGCTTTGGACTGTTATTTTGTTCAGGTCTATTAGGGTCAAGAGTTTTAGTGATAGGTACGTCACTTAGCAAAGTGTCTTTTACACTTACGTTATGCAATGAAGGTACTTCACCTTCGTCAAAAATTAAAAAGCGAATATTGACCAACAGAAACAAAATAAAAATTCCAACTAAAACATAAGGTGCTGCTTTAAGTAGAGTTATTTCACCTATTACTTTTACCTGACTGATACGATGAAGCTTATCTAACCACTGTTTTCTATTCTTGTGTTCTTCATGGCTCAATGTAGCCGTATTTTGCACCTGATTTTCTTGATTATCAGAGGTTGTTTCATCTTTGAATCTAAAAACAGACAGTGAATCCTCGTTCAGCTTATTTCTTTTTTGAATCTGCTCCTCTAACCAAGATTTTTTATAGTAATCATCGTGTTGAGTAGAATTTTTTTCGTTGTCCATAAGCAAAAATAAAAAATTCACTGTTGATTGATTTGACTATATTTATTCAAATTGACAGGATCTAAGCGGCTCATTTTTTCCAAAAATGCAGATTTCATAGACGCATCTGCACCTCGCATGATATTAACTAATTCCATTTGCTTAGCATCTAAAAACACAGCTACAATATAAAGCCCAGGGAAGCGTAGGTTAATGTTGTAAAATCTATCTATACAAGACATGATATACTCTCGCCCTGCATTTATTCCTTTGTCTGCCATGATGTCTAAACCTTTTAGATGATATTCGTATATTCCGATGCGTAAGTCTTTATTAGCGTTATCCAATAGCTGTGTAACCAACCAAAAACGTGTCTGACGGGCAATATCGTCTGTGGCTTTCCACCCTTTACCTACACCTGCTGATTGACAGTAATCTACAATAGCTCTAGCTTTGTTGTACATGCTTGTGCCGCCTAATTCAGAAAAACTATCTCTATCCATACCCAAAGCCAAATATACGTAGTATCCCACTATAGCTGTAATCTCCATAACAAACGCATTTTCGTTAAAATCCAAGTTTTGTCCTTGTATATAGTCAAAGGAAACGTATTTATCTCTCACACTCAAAAGAGTGGTAGTGTAAGTGCTATTAAATACAGGTCGGGAAGCAACAAAAACTAATTCTTTGCACTCAAAGCGATTATTTTCGTAGCGGTCTATCAAAAATTGGAATGTGCATCGTACCCTCTCTATCGGTTTGTAGTTGTCGTTTGTCCATTTGCGTGTATTTGTAAATTCCCGGATAGCTCTATCCAGTTGCTCTAATGCAGCTTTTTCCGTAGGAGGTGCGTTAGGAAAATTGAATTGGAATTCACAAAATACTTCCTGTCCTTGACTATATACACTTATCCATGCATAACACACTGCGGCGTATATCCAGCTTTTTGCATGCATATTCATCACAAAATTAATTTTTTTATACTCTAAATACAAAGTTTAATAAGGAATTATTTATTCTTTTGGGCGTGCCCTTGCCCACACTTCGCTTGCGCTTGTGTGGGCAAGGTCGGCGTGCTACGGGCTACGCTAACGCT
>JANWVW010000044.1 GCA_025056095.1 Bacteroidia bacterium | reverse complement strand
TTTTTTTGAAAGTTTGTTTTGATTTGATTGCGTGAGGCATGCGGAGGGTGGGCGTTAGCCCAGTGCGTAGCGAAGCGTAGCACCGAAGCGTGAGCGTAGCCCGCAGCACGCCGACCTTGCCCACACAAGCGCAAGCGAAGTGTGGGCAAGGGCACGCCCAAAAAAATAAAAGAAATAAAAATATGAGAAGCGTTTTTATCTCAAAGACAAACCTTGCTCGGACTATCTTGCCCTTTTTGTTTTTGCAATAACCTTAAACCAAGAATACAAAAATAAACCTTGCTCACCCAAACGGTAAAGCAAGGTCTGAAAGGAGGTAATAGTGGCATTAAGCAAGAGCTAAAATGAAGCAAAGTACCAATCCGAAGAGAGCAACTCCTTCTACCAGAGCAGCCATTAGGATCATGTTGCTTCGGATAGAACCTACTTCACTAGGTTGGCGGGCAATAGCTTCCATTGCTCTACCTCCTACACCTCCGATTCCAATGCCTGCACCGACGGCGGCTAAGCCCGCGCCCAATCCTGCACCCAAAGGTGCAAAATTAGCGGCTTCCAACAGCAGATTTAAGATAACTGATAACATATAGAATTGAAGATTAAAGGCAGCTTAATGGTGAGCTTCTTCATGATGGTGTTCAGCTATAGCATCTCCGATATACATGCAAGTAAGCATGGTAAATACCGCAGCTTGTAAAAAGCCCACTAAAAGTTCAAGAAAATCAACAAAAAGCACGAATGCCGTAGCTACCACAGACGTACCTAGCCCTGCTAACAATCCACCTTTTGCTCCAAACATGAAAATCAGACCAATTAAAGCTAAAATCATAACATGCCCCGCAGTGATATTAGCAAAAAGTCGTATCAAAAGTGTGATAGGTTTAGAAATAAAGCCAATCAATTCTACAATAATCATCAAGGGGCGCAAAGCTAATGGAATACCAGGCATCCAAAGAAGATGCATCCAATAGTCTTTTTTGGAAAAGAAAAGGACCAAAATAAGAGTTAAAGAAGCTAATGCACTAGTAGTGGCAATATTTCCCATAATGTTAGGTCCTGCGGGTAGCATTCCTATAAGGTTAGAGAGCCATATAAAAAAGAAAACCGTAAGCATATAAGGCAGAAATTTCTTGTAATGTTTTTCGCCAATGTTAGGTTTTACAATTTCATCACGCACTAAAATGATAATAGGTTCAATGAGAGATTGTAAGCCCTTAGGCGCTTGTCCTTCACGGCGCTTATATGCTTTTGCCACAGAAGTCATTATCCAAGTAAGCAAAAGCATAACAATTAGCATAGAAAATACATTTTTAGTGATAGAAAAATCTAAAACAGGATTACCTGATGCTGTGAGCAATTTACCGTGGCGATGCGCATCAAGCTGCAAGCCCATTTCTTTTAGTTTATTTTCATCGTGAGTGTGTAGAAATATTTTTAAGCCTGTTTCACTACTATAAATAATACGAGGTAGAGGTAGAGTTACGTGTGTGTGCCCCCACTGGACAATATCATACTCATAATTGTCCAAAATGTGGTGCATAATCATTTCTTTCATGGCGTTTTCTTTTTTAGGTTCTTGATCTGCAAAAGCAGTATATGCAAATAGCCCTATTAAAACAAGAAGTAAAAACGTTTTTAGTCGCATACTTCAAACGGCTCGCAAGTTAGAATAAAGTCTAACAAAAAACAAATTGCTTGCTTTATTTTTTCAAAGGAAGTTGAAATGGAAAACGGCAAAAGAATTAAATAATAATTCGCCCCTCAAATACTTTCATAGCAGGACCTATTAAATTGATGCTTCCATCTTTCAAAAACTGAACTATAAGCATCCCTCCAAGGGTTTTGACAATAATTTCTTCAAGATTTTGTTTGCTTAATTCTAAAAAACACAAGGCAGATGCTACTACACCTGTGCCACAAGATAAAGTTTCATTTTCTACACCTCTTTCATAGGTACGAACGTAAATTTTATCTTTATCTAAAAACTGTACAAAATTTACGTTTGTACCATGTGGCTGATAAGCTTGACTATATCTAATTTTTTTACCCTGTCCTACTACATCATAATTTTCCACATCGGTAACAAATTGAACATAGTGCGGCGAACCTGTGTCAACAAAAAAGGTAACTTCGTTATGTAATTGTTGAATAGGAGGTTTTTGAGTTAGCAAGGTAAGTTCTATAAAATCATTGGACAAAATTCTAAATGAATATGTCGTACCTGCATGCACAAAACTGCCACTATCTTCCACTAAACCTAACTTTTTCGCAAAAACAATTGCACATCTTGCTCCGTTAGCGCACATTGTGCCTAACTTACCATCTGCATTGTAATAAATCATCTCAAAGTTTGCTTTTTCATGCTGGCGAACTAAAATTACTCCATCTGCACCTATGCCAAATTTTCTATGACAAAGGGTTTTGAATAACTCTTCTGTATCTTCAAAATCTTTTCGTTCTCTGTTATCAATTAAGATAAAGTCATTTCCTGTACCTTGAAACTTACTGAAAGAAATGTCGTTTAGCGCTTTTAACATGGCTTCAAAAATACATATTTTTGTGCTTGCTTCAATATGATGAGTTCAGTGTTAAAGTTTGTAGGAATATTTTTGCTGAGCATGGTACAATATAAGTTAGCTATGTTGAGTGTGATAGCCGTGAAAGAGTGGTCTATTTTACTTCAATTTGCATGTGTGAGTTCAGGATATATGACAATGACAATTTTAGTATGTTTTTTTGAAAAGCAAGTCAGATATATTGTACAGCGGGTAAGAAGACTTTTCACCTCTAAACCTGTTCCTTTTAGAAGAAGACGAAAAATGGTCATTTTTGCGCACAAATATGGGGTATGGGGCATAGCACTGCTTAGTCCTATAAGCATTGGGGCGCTGGCGGGTAGTATTCTTGCAGTGTCCCTAGGGGGGCGTCAAAAGCAAATAATTATATCTTTTGCTACGGGCTGCTTAATATGGACATTGCTGTTTTTAGGTTTATGGGACTTTTTTAAGCGAGTCCTGTGGGTTTAGTATTTGACAGCAATACCTAACATAAAGTGGCGAGGTTGTAAATAACGGGCAGGGTTGTCAGGAGGGAGTTTTTGTCCAATCGTTGCATCAATAGGGCTGGAGAAACGTGGGTCGCGCTGACTGTATAGTACATCATCGCCAGGTTCCCAAGCACGCCCTGTAACCGGATTAACATCAGCAACGTTCTTGAAATTGAGAATGTTCGTAATCTCTAAACTCAACACAATTTGTGTTTTTTGGACATCCCACCAATGTTGCAAATTCATATCTATCCATTTCCAAGCAGGACCTATTTTGGAATAGCGTTTATTTGGGTCAGGATCAAACTCGTAGATAGGTCGCCCTGCTGCATCTACACCTGTTTGAATAGCAGGCGTATAACGCTGCCCTGAACGATACACGGCTTCAAAATACAACTTCGTTTTATCCAACCACTTTTGCCCAAATAAACCTTGTCCGTTGTTCAGAGTAAAAGTAACATTTGCTTTCAAGTCTAATGGGCGGTCAAAAGCCAAAGGTAATTCCTTAGTGCTGTTACGCGTTCCACCTTGTAAAATTTCTGCCAATACTTCATTAGAAGAAGAACTTTGTCCCGTAGTTAAGGAATATGAGCCACCAATTTGTCCACTGAACCACTTTTTGTAACGTTTGATATAGGTAACCTCTATTCCACGCGTGCGGGCATAATCCGAATTGATGCTAATAGTACGTGTAACTTCTCTGCCTGTGATATCTTTCATGATGATACTGGTAGAAGTAACAAAGTCATATCTGTCTTTGAAAAATACAGCGGTCATTAAAGCATCATTTGAAGTAATTTGAGTGTTTAGCCCTAACTCATACGAAATAGTAACTTCGGGATTTAAGTTAGGATTACCTAACTTACCTAGTGGGGATTGGTCTTGATAGTTTGGATTTAATCCTGCATAAATAAAGCTTGGGTGGGGCTGAATCATGTTATGACCGTAGTTAAAGTACAGAACTTGATTGGGGCGTATAGGAAAGGATGCACTCAATTTTGGAAGTAAGCGGGCTTTTGCTCTTGCCCCAAAAACTTTGGTCGTTTCTTTTCTGTATTGCTCACGAATTTCATCTCGTATAGGACTAATCGGATTTTCTACGGCATCATCTACAAATTTACCTACCCACCAATACTCAAATCTTAAACCAACGTTAGCAATTAAACCTTTGTATTTAATTTGGTCATTGACAAATAGAGAACCTTTAGCAGGGCGTACTTTCCACACATCCGAAGCATCGCCTAAACGAAAAGACTGCGAATACTGTCCATTTCCTAAATCAATCGGGGCGCCTATCCATGGACGAATAATATCTATCCATTGATATTCAATCATTTTGTTTTCAAATCCTGCTTGAAATTTATTAAAGCTGTTTTTAGAATAAATGGTCAAAATGCCTTTGGTAGCATACTCTTCGGCATAGTGGTCGTGCCACAAGGTAGCAATTCCTCCATTATTGATTAACCCTGGCGCAGGATTGACAAAAGCCGTATCACTGCCAGGATTGTAGTATAAAACAGGAAATGTAACAATACTATTCGGATCTAGCTCTTCGTTAACGGTTTTAGGTCGCCAATCTCTGCCGTTTGCGTCAGCTCTTAAATCTACAAACAAACGAGACACTGTCAAAGTATAATTTACTCTATTACCTACGGTGTGGTTCCAGTTGGCTGCAATCAAGCTAGATTGGTGAGTATATACATTTGCATTATCCATTTGTAGTTGAAAAGGGAATTGATACCCAGGCGCAAAGCCCACATCGGAGTTGGTAACTATGCGCAGCATATTTCTATCTTGATTGACATTGATAGAGCGCATATAAGTAAAAGCCAATCGCTGCCGAGGATTGATATCGTAGTTGAGCTTAGCCAGGGCGTTCCAACGATTGTTGTTGTAGGGTGTCCAAAAGGTATTTTTGTTCAAAGTGGAAGAGTAAATTTGCTTAGCGGGATTCTTGAAATATTCGTCGCTGAAAGTAGCTTTTGTTGAAATTTGGTAACGTATTTTATGGGGAAATTTAATGTTCCATTTGGGAAGAAGTTTTTCGGTAATCAAATCGGGACCGCCAAAGCTCAATTCATACACAGATTGATTAAATACACTTTGCCAGTCTTTGTAAGCAGAGTTCCAAAAATTATCTCTTTTATGTGCTGCAAAGAGTTCGAATTTATCTCCGCCTGATTTAGTTTTTACATTCACTGTGCCTGCCGTAGCATCGCCAAATTCAGCGCTTGCACCAGAAGTATTGACGTCAATTGAAGAGATAGCATTTCCGCCTAAGTCTAGCCCAAAACCAGTGCCTGCTAATGGATCTTGAGCATTTACGCCATCTACGTAATAGCCTGTTTCATTTGTGCGTCCCCCGCGTATATGTACGCCTACGTTGGACATTATAACCCCTGTTTGAGTAGCAAGTATATTTTCTAATTTTCTATCTGTACCGTTTCTAATCAAATCTTCGTCAATCGTAATCGTAGATGCAGAGCGTTCGGTATCTACCAAAGGTTTTTCACCTATAACTTCCACCACATCCAGTTGGTAAGCATTAGGATTGAGTACAATATTTTGTACAGTTACTTCGCCTTTCTTTACTTTGATGCCTGTAATTAACACATCTGCATAGCCAATAAACTTTACTTCTATTGTGTATTCACCTGGCTTGATATCAATTTCGTATTTGCCCTCTATATCGGTTTGGACAACGATGGGCGTGTTTTTTACCAAAATATTGACCATTGGAATGGCTTCATTGGTTTCTTTGTCTATTACTTTGCCCGTGATTTTGCCGTTTTGAGCAAAAAACTGTGCTACTAAACAAAAAGAGAAAACAAGGTACAAAATGCAACTTTTCATACCAAGTTGAGATTTTTTATCCACAAAGGTACGAGTTGGTTCATAATTTTGATTTTTGCGTAAAAAATTTAATCTTTTATTAACACGGCATAACAGAGTTAGATTACAGCAACTTCTTGACAACAAATGTACTGTATTTTAGTTATTTTATTTTTTTGGGCGTGCCCTTGTGGGCTTTCGCCCACAAGGTCGGCGTGCTACGGGCTACGCTTTCGCTTCGGTGCTGCGCTTCGCTTCGCACCGTGCTGACGCACGCCCTCCGCATGCCTCACGCAATAGATCTCTGAAACAAACGTTTTTCTCTTTCTTATGCAAAGTTTTAGCTTGTAAGCACTTGTACTTCAAGCTCAAACAAGGTAAAGATATAATTGCTCATGTTGTCTGCGTGAGGGGCATGGAGCATGCCGTTAGGCAGTACGAAGCGCAGCGAAGTACCGAAGCGAAGCGCAGTGCGGAATGCCCCGACCCTTGCGCAGCAAGGGGCACGCCCAAAAAATGAAATTTATTTTATCAAAAAAGTCCACTTCTATTTTGCAGAATTTGAATAGAATTTCATTACTTTGCTAAAAGAAACGTAATTAGACCAAATAGTGTTTTTTAGACAAACTAAAACTATGGACTTCAATCTCGGAGAAATTACTGTACCACGAACTTTTCATCAACTAGGGATATTGATATTGGACGGTAGCGGTTCAATGGCAGCACAGACCACAGGAAAAATATCCAAAGCCGATGCGGTCAATATGGCTGTGAGAGAGCTGCTTACACGCTTACAAGTGAGTAAAAACAAAAAGAACTTTTCTATCGCAGTAGTTACCTACGATCATCAAGCTCAAATACGCACGCCTGTAACACCCGTTGAAGAGATAGATGATAATGCAGACTACAATCCCATGAATGGACACGGCGGAGGTACAGATATCGGTGCAGGTATTTTACAAGGCTATCAAATAGCACAACAGTTTTTGTCTAATGTCAAAGAAGGTGATGTTCCGCACAGTGTTGTAATGGTAGTAATGACCGATGGCGAATGTCAAAAACCTGATAGTACTCGCGAAATTGCAGCAATGGTTAAGCAAAATCCAAATATTACTATATGTACCACTCTTTTTGCAACGATTGGCGAACCTAATCCGAACGCACAAGCCTTAATGCAAGAAATAGCCAGCAGCCCCGCACAATACAAAACCGTGTATGATGCAGAATCTCTACGCAAGTTCTTTATTGCATCCGTTTCATCAGGAAAAAATGTGAATATTCAGTAAGCTTTTACGAGCTAACCACAATGGCAGCAGTAAGGTTTATTACATAAAATCTGTTTTGTTTTTGCAAATATTTTTTGGCGTGTCCTTGTGGACGTCCCGCTGCGATCATGCTCACAAGGTCGGCGTACTACGGGCTACGTACGGAATGCCCCGACCCTTGCGTCAGCAAGGGGCACGCCAAAAAAACAAAATTATTTCTTAATCTATCATAGAACACATAATTGTAAGATACCGCAAATTTCTACGTGGTACAAAACGTTTTTGATAGCTCAACCTACCTTCGAAATACGACTATTTAGTCCAAAAATCAATTATGTCAAACATTCCGCTAGAGGAATTGTTTTGTGATACATCAGTAGATTGTTGAGTACTTTGCTGCGTTTTTTCATTTGTACAAGCAAGTGCCATACTTTTAATTTCGTTGCGTTCCATTGAGCTGTAATTTCTAACAGCTTTTCTAAATATAGGTAAAAGTATTTTGAAATGTTCTTCGGATAAAGTATCTATCCAAGCAGACAAAGTAGTCCATAATTGAGGGATATAAAGTAGTCTTCCTGGTGCATCTTGCAGCAAACCTTGCAACCACTGCCCTACAAAATGAACCTCGTTTGCTTGCGAAAGCGCTTTCTGAAATTCAGTCAAAAAAGAGTGCGGAATATTAGGATTAAACTCATTAAATTCTTCCCAATCTATGAACTGACGAAGTAAGCTACCTTGTAAAAACGGTGCCGTGTTATGTTGGTGAAGTACGTACCATAAAGCTTGTTTCCATTCCTCAAAGTAAGGTTGCCAATCAGGTTTTTTATCTTTTAGTAAAGAGAGATTTTGAGTAGTTTTGAGAATTATTTTGTCAATAGCTTGAGCTGCTTCGGGAGCAAGCTGCATGCACTTTAAGGGCAGACGGGCTGTGGCACGTTCCACTGTAAGTTTGAGTGTTTTATCTATGTTTTTTGTAGGTTGATATAACTTAAATGTATCAGCGTTAGTGTATTTTAGGATTAAGTCATCGTTAGTAATCAAAGAAAGCAAGTCTTCAATGTCTATGGGCTGCGTACAAAGCATATCTATTTGTGCTAATAAAGGTGCATAAGTACTTTTTGTAAAGTTCATTTCTATAGCCCAGTTGAGTAGATCACAAAGCTGACGCATATCTAAACACTGCTTAACCTTTTGGCTAAACAAGTAATGGCACGCTTTTTCAAGGCTGCTACCGAGATAGCTTTTTTCTTTTATAGCAATTTGGGAATCTAAATTCCATTGTAAAATCCAATTTCTTTTATAAGTTGAGTTGTAGGTATCATGCTCTAAGGTAGCAAATGGAAGTTCTAAAAAACTGACCTGCGATAAAAATATGTGCTTTTTTTGGGCTAAGTCTTCTCTAAGATCTAAAACAATCTCTATGGGTTCGGAAAGCGTGTCTAGATTCTTAAATTGCCTTCCAAAAAGTTTATTGAATTGTTTTCTGAAATCTTGTTCTAGTGCCGAAACGGGATATTCTTTTGGAACTTTTCCTACGTTTTCGCCGATGAAAATTTCTTTTTGATACTGTTTAATTGGGTGACTATCCCCCATGAACCAAATGCTTTCCATAGCATCTTGAATGTCCTGCAAAGAGGGCGTAGCTCTATTTCTAAACTGACATAAGTTTTGAGCAAAATAAGCAGCTTCTAATACCGATGCAGGAGGAATATCTACTTGTTTTTCACGAAGGATATGAGCTGCATGGCAAAAGAAATCAACAGCTGTTTTTTGTATTTGATTCTTTTGAATGTTGTTCCATAAAATTTGATACAAAACAGGAGATTGAACACCTGCACCATAGCCTGAGTGCAAAGTTAGGCGATCATTTGTCCAGGGTATCCATTGACTTTTTGCGTTGAATTTTGTTTTTCCTAAGGATTGAATAAGAGTTTTATCCTGCTTTTCTAAATTTTTGTCATTTTGGACATCTTCAACTTTTTTCAGTTCAGGTAGATGCCAAGCGCCACATACTACAACTATTTTTGCGTCAGGATGTTGTTTCTTTATATTTCGGATGTGCATGCGCATAATTGCTTCTCGAAAGGCATCAAAAGTTTGGGTATCACTGCGCATGTAGGTAACTGCTTGTTCAAAAAGGTTGCTTACATCCTCTGTATGGCTTTCACTATGGTGGTCTAAAAATTCATCAAAAGAGCTTGCCCCTGCGTAATACATCCAAGCGCTGAGATCATCTTTTTGGCTTTCAAGTAAATTATGAATATGATAGAGCTCAATTTCTTGCAGGTCCTTATCTTGTAACAAAAGTATATCTTCAAAGTTATGCTCTTTGTGTTGAAGTTGAGTTTCGTAGTAATGCCATTGCATACTTATGCTCATATCTATACATAAAATCTTTTTGTTGTTTTGACAAGCCCACTGCATAGCTTGCCATTCTGGAGAAAATTCAGCAAACGGATAAACTACATTTTTAGAGGTATCTTCTTCATAAAACAGCATACCTACTGGTGGAATGAGCTGACTAATCCATGCAAGTGGCTCACCGTTCAACTCTTCGGGTGCTTCAATTAAAACAAAATCAGGTTGTACTTTTTGCAAAGTTTTGAGCGTTCTGTACGCACTTCCAGGTCCGTGATGGCGTATTCCTACGTATTCTACCATATAAGACATACAAAAATAATAAATAAAGAACCACAGCTATGGCTGTGGTTCTTGGATACCTGGAATATTGAGCTATATTTTAGTAACACCAGCTGTGATGCTCTTCTACAATCAAATCTTGTTTAACTTGTTCAGCTTCTACTAAGTCTTTTGGAGAAATATCGGCTACATTGACAATAGTACCGCCGAACATACGCATTTCGAGAATTTCTTTTGTAGTTCTAAATTGAGCGTCATTACGAGGGTTTTTCCAAACAGTTTCATGCAAGATAGGCGCAAGTTCATCATAGCGGAATGCGCACAAAAGTTCGGGTTTCGCAGTTGGGTCATCAATAGATACTACGTAAATACATAGTACAAGTAAGTCATGAAAGAGTTTAGATTTATTTTTGTCAAAGATTCTATCTTCAATAATCTCCATGTAACCCAATTCCCCTACTTTTGCAAAAGTAATCCCCCCCATGCGTACTAAGATATCTTGTATTTCTTGATAACTGCTAATGGGTCTTTTCAAGTCTGGGTCAAGGTAAGCTGTTACACTTTTACTGATAATCGCGTCTTCAATAACTTTGAGCATGTTTGCTCTACCTTTATTGTCATAGAGAGGTCTATTCCATCCACCTTTGTTAGCTGCGGTTAGCTCGTAGGGTTTTACCATTGGCTTATTTATTTTTTCACCAAAGGTAATACGGGTAACTATTCTATGGCGGATAAAGTGGTCATCTACTCGGGGTACTTGGGGGAACACGTAAGGAATTTGAGGTCTTCCTCCATCTTGGTCTTGTGCAAATACGGAAAGTGCACTTACCAAAACTACCGCTAATACTACTACTTTTTTCATTCTCATATCATTCAAGTTTTATGTTGAGGAGACTTTGTTCAAATGTAATCTTTAATACAAAAGTAAATAAAGTTGTATAAAATTGCAAGTTTTTGAAAAAATATTTTTTTATGAATGTCCCTGCTCCGCAATATGCGGAGCAGGAATGAAGGTAGTTTTATTTTGTAGTCAAAATAATGGTTTTTTCGGCAAGGGAAAGTTCTATATTCTCGCGAGTTTGACATCCTTGTCTGTATAGGTCCTGTATTTCAAGGCTAATTTGAGAACCTGCGGGTAGGTTACTTGCTGCGTTATATAGTCCTACTTTTCCTCTTGAAAGAGGAGCAGGTGTTGAAGCTACCGCAGAGCTTCCTTTGTCTGTCCATGCACCGATACCTTGCTTAGTAGAGATTTTTACTTTGCTACAAGCATAACGAGCGTCTTTGGGTAAGAATTGAGCGAAGCTTTTGTCTGCTTCAATGAGTAGTTCAACTTGGTTGAGCTGCTGCTTATCAAGGGCAGTACCGGGTGCTATCTCTTTACCAAACAAAAGCCATTTGATAGTAGGCTTAGGTGGAGAAATAACTCCCCATTCTTGATCACCAATGTTAATTACTCCTGCGGGAGTATTGGATTTTACGTTTACAGTGGCTTTATTTCCACTAGGAATAATCGTTACTGCACCTACAGGTGTAGGACTTTGAATAAGTTTTGAGTTAGGTGAGCTAAATATAGGAGAGTAGTACTCACGTAGGGCAGGTACTTCAATAATTACTTCATTGCAGCAGTTTTTGTAAAGGTTATTTACCGATTGAGATCTAACAGAGATTGTAGGTTTTACAATAGTGTACTCGTCTTTGAATGTAAGAGAGGTTGGCAATCCTTTTGGGTCGATATATTCTACTGTACCACTGATACTACCTTTGCGTTCTCTTTCGTTAGGTCCAAAGTTCCCTTGTACGATAGTGGAGTATTTTCCTGCTCCTTTTTCAACTTTTAGTACGGAGCCACCTACTTTGAAAGTAGGGTTAAAGTTAGCAGAGGTTTGAGGAACAAGCACGATATCTGCTTCATATTTCATACCAGGCACAAGAACTTTGGCATTAGGTACTACTTTTACATCAAAGCCTACAACTTTTACTTCAACAGTAGTTTCACCAGCGAGTGGGGATACAAAATCTGCTTCAAGTTGCCATACATCATTTGCGATACGAGTTAGCTCAGCTACAGTGGTTGCTAAGGGGCTACCTTCAAAGTTCCAGTCTACCCAGTCTTTTTGCGCAGATTTTTGAAGTGCATTGAACTCGGACCTTGACATGCGGCCTGAATTAAGTTTTTCTTCAGGTGTTTCTGCCATAGGGTAAGCCATTCCTGTTTTTTTGTCAAAGCGCTCATCTTTTTTAGGAATAAGCGAGTAAAGGGGTACTTCAACTAGTTCTATATCTTTTTTATCTGCTGTAGCACGTATGTCTTTTACCTTGATACTATTCAAAAACTTTACGTAGTCATTGAGTTTTTGCTGCAACTTGTATCCCTCACCACTTTTACTATCCCCAGGACCTTTAAGGTAGTTGATAACTTTTTCGGTTTCTTTCAAGTTACCGTACTTTTTATCAGGATCTGCGTCTTCTTTGTTAGCCATAGCAGGATCGAAGCCGCATCTCATTTTTGCATTACGTTTGACCTCTTCTATGTAGTTTACAAGTTCTTCTGTTCTTTTGAATATTTGGTCTGCGGCTTCTTTTTTGCTCATTATGGATTGATACTGTAATGCGCGTTTTCTAACATTTATGTCTTTATCATCTGCTCGGGCATCTTTATCTGCAGCTACTTTTGCTGCAGCAGAGTCTATCGCCGCTCTTAGAGACTTGCTGCGCAATCTAAGCGCACTTTCAGTATCTTCCATACTTGCATTTATTAGTCGTACCTTCTCCAGAATAGTGTCGGAAATTTGTAACGCTAATAGAGCAGTCAATACTAGGTACATCATTCCGATCATCTTCTGGCGAGGCGTTTCTTTTGCTCCAGCCATTTTATCAAACTCCTTTCTTTTTTATTTATATGTTTTTCCAACGATAAATTAACCTCTAGCAGCATTACTCATTGAAGCTAGCATGCTACCGTATACATTGTTAAGTACGCTCATGTTACGAACCAGCTTAGCTACTTCGTTCTTATAAGCTTCGGTTTCGTCAGCAGCCCCAGTGAGCTGAGTCATTGCGGCAGAAATTTTACCATAGAATTCGTTCATGGTCTTGAGATGAGATTGAGCGTCTCTGACTTCTAACTCATATACAGAATTCAAAGCAGCTAAGTTTTGGGTTACTTTCTGAACCTGCTCATGATATGCTTTTGCATCTTTTACTGCGGAACCTAGCTCATTGATGGCACTCAAAGCAGTAGTATAGCTCTTGTTCATTTCTGCAATATTGCCCGCAGCTAGTTTCATATTAGTTGCATAACCATCGGATACTTCTTTAATCTTAGCTGTAGCAGCCTTTATCTCATCTGAAAATCCTTTGGCTGCAATAGTTACGTCTGTAACTTGGTTCAGTTTAGCCGTGTTTTCTTTCAAGGCCGCAAGTGAGCCATGCAGGCCCTCGAAGAATTCTTTAGATAAACGGGCATTGTCTAGCTCTTTTACAAAAGCATTTAGTTTCTTGCCTGCATCACCAGAGATAGGTTCAATCATGTTTAAGTCTATTTCTGCCTTCTCTTCAGTAGCTTTACCACCTGGACGTAGCTGAGGATAAACCTTTGACCAGTCCCAATCTTCATTAGGAATACCTAAGAAGGCAAAGCCTAAGAAGATGATTGCTTCGGTAATCATACCAACTTGAAGCATTGTACCTGCACCTGGCCAGTGCATAAGTTTGAACAACGCTCCCATGATTACGATGGATGCACCAATAGATGCCATTAGGTGCAAAACTAGGGCAGTGCCCGATATTTTTTTTCCAGCCATATTGATTTTATGATTTTATTGAATGGTTGAACAAAGAAGGTTATATTCGTTTTTTTAAGTTTTTACTTAGTTGAAGAAAAGAACTAGTATGTTACAGTAGTACGACCGTATAGTGAGCGACCCAACTGTGAAGTTACACAACGGAATCCTATGAAAGACTTTGCCGTATCTGCAAACTCATAACTGCGTGTACCTACACTTAGGAAATAAGCTATATCTTTCCATGAACCTCCACGAATAACTTTGCGTGCTTCTTTTTCATTCTTGTATATAGGATTGTGGTCATGAGTTAATTGGTAAGCTGTTTCGTGGAATCCATCTTCACACCATTCGGACACATTACCTGCTACGTTGTAAATGCCATATTCATTAGGGAAATATGCATCTACATTGCAAGTGTATTCAAAGTAGTCATCTACATAGTTTCCGCGGTTAGGCTTAAAGTTAGCCAAGAAACATCCTTTTTCGTTACGAAGATAAGGTTGAACCCAAGGATAAAGCTTGTGATCTAACCCTCCACGAGCTGCATACTCCCACTCCGCTTCGGTAGGAAGACGGAAACGAGGTATAGGTGCCCTATCTCTAGACCTTCTATATGCATTATAGTGAATAGTTCTCCAATTACAAAATACTTTTGCAGCGTACCAATTTACACCTACCACAGGATATTCATCGTATGCAGGATGCCAAAAATAGTTCTCTACCATTGGATCGTGAAAAGCATAAGAAAAGTCTCTCTCCCAGCAAGTAGTATCGGGGTAACAGTTAATCTCTTTTGTACCGAGTTCTTTCTCATCTTCTTTAATAGGCTTGTAAACATAACCCTGAAATCTGCCCATAAATTCAGGGTAAGTAGTCTTATACTTGTAGATAACGATTGAGTCTTGTGAGTTCTGAGCTAATTCAGACATTTTATCCCCTAAACCTGATGCATCGGGATCGCCCGCACCATGATGTAAAAGTTGAATAAACTGTCTATACTCGTTATTAGTGATTTCAGTGTCATCCATATAAAAACTACTTACGGTTACTTGTCTTGCCATAGCTATTAAGCTACTGGGTACATCTTGCTCATTATTTCCCATGTGGAATTGCCCCCCCAGCACTAACACTGTACCGTATGGAGTTGGGTCATCCCAGTCGGGTCTATCCAAAATACCAGTTAATTCCCCACGATTTCGGTACTTCGTTAGCCCCCCACCGCAACCCCAAAACCATAAGGTCAAGGCTAAGGCTGATCCTATGATGATTATTCTCCTCATACGCTCTATTTCAATTTATGTTTTGACCTAATTTATGACTTAAATTATGATTTACAAAAGTGATAAACTTTGCACAATTTTCCAAACAAAATATTGAACTTTATATCGTTTGCACAACTAACACAATTTTGCTGACCTACCTCAACTTATACCTATGCAAATTTATACATAATTTTTCATTCAGTCAAATTTTTTGTACCATTTTTTTTATACATCTTTCAAAAAGTGTCTGATTATCAAGGAATTAAAAATTGCATAACTATGCAAAAAAATAATAAAAAATTCAATGCACAAGCAGAGTTAAAAATCGTATTTTTACTTTCTATGAAGCTCCGCTTAGTTATTTTTGACCTAGATGGTACTCTCTACAATTCAACCAAATCTCATGAACTTGCAATGAAAAACTTATTCAAACACTACAAAGCTCAAAGAAAACCGAGCCGCAAAGAAATTTATGCTATGGTCGGCGAACCGCCCGATAGCTTCTTAAAATGGATAAAAACCTTTGGCATAGAAAACGATGGAAAACAAATTTTGAGAACCCTGGGACAGCTAGAAATTGAAGCCGTCAAACAAGTAGGTAAGTTATACCCCAACGTGATGGAAACGCTAACTTGGCTAAAAACACATTACTTTAAAATAGCCTTATGCACTAACGCACCTGTAAACTATTGGCAAACAGTGCTAGGACATTTCAATCTTTTAGATTATTTTGACGACGTTCACTCCCCTACGGACAAAAACCACACTAAAACTTTCATGGTCAAGTCTATTATTCAAAAGTATACTAATTTGTACGCCCAAGTAGCGGCTTATATGGTCGGTGATAGAAAGCACGATATTATAGCAGCTAAGGAAAACCAGATACCAGCAGTTGGAGCGTTGTATGGCTTTGGTAAAGAAGAAGTTAAAGGTCTAGCAGATTATCTCATTTCGGACTTACTTGAACTACAAGTGATTGTTTCTAATTCCTGACAATAGTTTTTTATTTTATTTTTTTGGGCGTGCCCCTTGCTGACGCAAGGGTCGGGGCATTCCGCACTGCGCTTCGCTTCGGTGCTTCGCTA
>JANWVW010000043.1 GCA_025056095.1 Bacteroidia bacterium | reverse complement strand
CGTTAGCCCAGTGCGGAGCGCAGCGAAGCACCGAAGCGAAAGCGTAGCCCGAAGCACGCCGACCTTGCCCACACCAGCGCAGCGCAGTGTGGGCAAGGGCACGCCCAAAAAAATAAAATCATTTTTTTAGACCTAATTTTAAGACTTTCTTCATACCTACTTCAAAGGTTAGTCCCCTTTTTTGTACCTTTGTGCAAAAATATGACCTTCAAATCAGGCTTTGTAACTATCGTGGGCGAACCTAACGCAGGTAAATCTACTCTACTCAATCAACTATTAGGACAAAAACTCTGCATCGTAACCCCAAAAGTCCAAACTACCAGACATAGAATCTTGGGAATTTATACCTCAGATACTTGTCAAATTATTTTCTCCGATACGCCAGGCATATTAGAACCTAAATACGAACTACACAAAGCAATGCTTAACTCTATTTACGACGCTCTATCAGATGCAGAAGCTATTTTATGGCTTATTGATGGACAGACCTTAAAAATAAATCAAAATATCCAAGATAAAGTTAAAAAGTCCCGAAAACCTTGCTTACTCCTACTCAACAAAATTGACCTTTTCAATCCTGAAATAATAGAAAAAAAAGTAGAAACGCTGCATCAACTGCTTCCTGAATACGAAATTCTACCTATATCCGCTTTGATGGGTTTACATACCGAATTTATTATCAGAAAGTTAGAAAAAATACTCCCTGAGGGACCTCTCTACTACGATGCAGACCAATTAAGTGATAGAAATGAGCGCTTTTTTGTAAGTGAAATTATTAGAGAAAAAATATTTTTGCGATATGCCCAAGAAATTCCTTATTCTGTACAAGTAGTAGTAAATAGCTTTCAATACAATGAAAAAAGCCAAAAAACACACATACAAGCAGACATCATCGTGATGCGGGAATCCCAAAAGAAAATTATCATTGGTGAAGGTGGAAAAGCTATTAAACGCATAGGTATAATCGCTCGGCAAGAAATAGAAAAATTTTTACAAACGCCTGTACATTTATCTCTCTACGTAAAAGTACAACCTGACTGGCGAGATAAAAAACGCCTGCTCAAAGAGTATGGGTACACGGTAGAGTAATATGAAAGAAAGTCAATTCTTTCTTTGGCAGTATCTTATATTTTTTTAACTTTGCAATAACTAAACATATCTTGTATGTCCAACAAAGTATTAGACTGCCTTATCGTAGATGACGAACCTTTAGCCCACCAAGTTATTGAAAACTATATTCAAAAAGTAGAACGCTTGAAGATAGTAGGAAATTGTTACAATGCGGTAGATACCATTAACTTTTTACACAAAACACCCGTGGATTTAATTTTTTTAGATATCAACATGCCAGAACTAACAGGTATAGACCTGCTAAAAACTCTGCAAGATCCGCCATTAGTCATTTTAACTACGGCGTATTCAGAGTTTGCTTTGGAAGGTTATGAGTTAGGGGTTACAGACTATTTGCTCAAGCCCATACGTTTTGACCGATTCTTAAAAGCTGTAAACAGAGCATTAGATATTTTTGACCGCCAAGTGCCTACAGAGTTAGTTGCTCCCTCTTCTCCAAATTCTTTGACAGAAAAAACAAGTTCCATAGACCACATTCTAGCAAAATCAAATGGAATCACACATAAAATCATGTTAGATAAGATACACTTCATTCAAAGCTACGGTAACTTTATCAAGATATTCACAGATGAAAAAGTATATTTAACCGCTGAAACGATGAAAAACATTGAAGCTACATTGTCAGAAAGCCACTTTATCCGAGTGCATAAGTCTTATTTGGTAAATACTCAATACATAGAAAAAATACTGTCAAATAGCATGTACGTGGCAGGTACAGAAATTCCCATAGGGAATACTTACAAGCAAATTTTACATCAAAAGTTAAAGTTGAAATAAAAATATATCTACAACCTACTGAATACAAGTAACTTAATAAATTTAGGCAGTATATTGCACAACTTTTTTGAGATAATTTCGTTTTATATGCGTAAATTTGCAGACTAGTTTGGCGTATGTCTAATCAAAATTATTATCAAAACGTGTATAGCAACAACGTGTATGTAAGCCGAGCGGTAGAATTTGGCAAAACGCTCATGGCTAAAATTTACTTATGGATGTTTGTCGCACTTATGATTAGTGCAGTAACAGCAGTTTATACACACAATAGCAGTTTATTTTTTACTGAGGTAGAGGGCAGAGTAGTTCTCAAAAACCGAGGATTGCTTTGGGGTGCAATTATTGCTGAATTCGTGCTAGTTTTCGTGTTATCCGCTGCTATACAGAGAATTTCGGCTTTGGTAGCCACTATTATGTTTGTTGTATATTCAGCACTTAACGGTCTGACGTTATCCATGATACTCATGGCTTACACTACTTCATCTGTGGCAAATGCTCTATTCGTAACCGCAGGTACATTCGGCGCTATGTCATTTTTAGGCTTTACCACTAAGCAAGATTTAACTCGCTTCGGTTCATTCCTTTTCATGCTATTGATAGGAGTAATTATAGCCAGCATTGTAAATATATTTACTCGCAGCTCTGTATTTGATTGGATTATTAGTTTCGTAGGTTTAGCTGTATTTATTGGTCTATCGGCTTATGATACTCAAAAACTAAAAGAAATGGCAGAAAATGTTCCTGCGGATAGCGAACAAGGTAAAAAATTTGCCATATTTGGCGCTCTACAACTCTATCTTGACTTTGTGAACATATTCTTGTACCTACTTCGCCTATTTGGAGAAAGAAAATAAAATTTCTCAAACTATTTTTTAAGGTCTGTGTGTCATTTGGCACACAGACTTTTTGCATTTTTAAGAAGGAATAGTTCTCAAAAGATGCGGCAAGTATTTTGTTTGTTGGGTTGGACAAAAAATCTTTTTTGGGCTATGGGATTTATTTTTATGGTCAAGACAAATGTACAAGCTCAAAAATTATTTTATTATGGTTCAGCGCATATATTTTTAGGTACTCCTATTAACCGCATGGGTGTGGTAGCAGGAATGGGGATGAGTTATGGGCATATTCAACTGCATACACATTTGCGAGTGCATTATTCTTTTACGCATTGGGTAAAAGGCAAATCTACTCCTGAACTTCAACACGCAATAGGCGGACTATTTACTTGGGGCAGTCCAAACTCTTTGCTTGTACATGAACTTAACTATCAAAATTTTACGCTTTATAGGCATGCTGTGGGTTATCTACATCATTGGTACATAGATAGAGTAAAAACTTCACAGCGTACAGGAAGTATTTGTTTGCAAATAGACAGGTTTTGCCTTATAATGGAAAATGATGTATTAGCGGGACAAGGTAAAGATAATTTTAGAACAGGAGGTTTTAAAGTCAGTTATCAAGTCAATTCTATGCATGCCATTGGTGTAAGCACGATTTTATGGACAGGTATGACACAAGGGGCTTTGCGTATAGATAGTAGCGGCTATCCTGCACGGTTCGGATATAAAGATTTGTCGCAAAGCTTGTATGGCAAACAGTCCAAGGGTATTTTAGCGGTGCAGTACAGTTATTTGCATCCTTTTTTACGGATAGTACAAGTACAAGCAGGTATAGATGCAGAACCTATCAGGCACTTTTTTCAAAATAAACTTATTCATGATATGCCCTTTTTGCCCAAACGTTGGAATAAAGCTAAAAATCCGCATTATCCTATGTTAGATACCGAAGGTTTGCCATACTTAGATCCATCAAAGCAACGGATTCGCAAACCTAAGCCTTATTTTGAGGTAGGTATTCAACCTAGCAGTTTTTATTAAAGAAGATTGCAAAGAGTTGCGATAGATTTAAGGATAATTTTATTTTTGGGCGTGCCCCTTGCTGCGCAAGGGTCGGGGCATTCCGCACTACGCTTCGCTTCGGTACTTCGCTAACGCTTCGTACTGCCTAACGGCATGCTCCATGCCCCTCACGCAGATAACATGAGCAATTAGGTCTTTACCTTGTTTAAGCTTGAAGTACAAGTACTTACAAGCTAAAACTTTGCATAAGATGTATAGAAATGGATTTTTCAGAGATCCTTTGCGTGAGGCATGCGGAGGGCGTGCGTTAGCACGGTGCGCAGCGCAGCGTAGCACCGAAGCGTCAGCGTAGCCCGAAGCACGCCGACCTTGCCCACACAAGCGCAAGCGAAGTGTGGGCAAGGGCACGCCCAAAATAAAAAACTTATCCTTATTCTATTCTTCTTTGCTAGTCAAGGGAAGATTTTTCTTTATTGTGGGTTTTTTTACTACTGTTTTTTCATTATTGTCTTTGTCCTCATAGCCCAAAATTCGTAGTACATCTTCCTGCTTTTGCTCGGGGCTGAAAAGCTTGAAAATTAACTCTCCTTTTTCATCTTTATCTATGATGATTTGCTTAGGGGTTGGAATTAGGCAATGATGCACACCTCCTACACCTCCAAGCGTTTGTTGATAAGCTCCTGTGTGAAAAAAGCCTATGTACTGCGTTTTTTTAGTTTTGGGCATGTATATTTCCTGTAAATGGACTTCGGCATTGTAATAATCTTCTGCATCGCAGGTCATTCCGCCGATATTTACCCGTTGGTAAGGGGCATCCCAATTGTTAATTGGCAAAAGAATGAATCTTTGATTAGTAGCCCATATATCTGGTAAAGTAGTAATCAAACTTCCATCTATCATGAACCAATTTTCACGGTCATTTTGTTGTTTTTTGCCTAACACTTCAAACAATACGCCTGAACTTTCAGCTACCGTGAAAGCACCAAATTCGGTAATAATATCAGGTTCGCGTACACCCTCAGATTCGCATATTGTCTTAATATAATAGACTATTTGATTGACAATATACTCATAGTCATAGTCAAAAGATAAAGTATTTTTGAAAGGAAAACCTCCGCCTATGTCCAAGTATTGTAAAGTTTCACATTCTTTTTTAAGTTCGCAATAGAGATAAACGCACTTTTCTAGCTGCTCCCAATAATACGGCGCGTCTTTGATACCAGAATTGACAAAGAAATGTAATACTTTGAACTCTAATTTAGGATTGTCTTTTATTCTGTCCCAATAGAAGTCTAAAATACGCTCTGCACGAATACCTAAGCGAGAAGTGTAAAATTGGAAATCGGGTCGTTCTTCGGTAGCGATACGTATTCCTACCTTGAAATTTTTTTTGATATTTTTTTCATAGTATCGTAGTTCCTCTAAATTGTCTAAAATTGGAATAGTGTTGTGAAACCCATCGTTAATTAAATCACTAATGTAGCGCGTGTAAGTTTCATTTTTGAATCCATTACAGATAATCATGTTATCTTTGGAGAGCTTACCTTTACGATACAGAGCTCGTATAATGGGTATATCAAATGCAGATGAAGTTTCTATTTCTGTGTTGTTTTTGAGTACTTCTTCTAATACGTAAGAAAAATGTGAACTTTTGGTACAATAGCAATACGTATATGTACCTCGGTAGTCATTATTGAGAAACGCTTGTTGAAATAATAGTCTTGCTTTTCGAATTTTACGCGATATGCTCGGCAAATACGTAAATCGTAAAGGGGTACCATACTCATAAATTAACTTCATTAGGTTTATTCCCTCAAAATAAAGTTCATTATCAATAACTTCGAAACCTTCTTGGGGAAAATCTACGTTCTGTTTGAGGAACTCTTCGTAAGTTTGCACGGCTTCTTTTATTCAAGCGCAAATTTACAGAATAAATTTTTTATAGCCCTACTATTCAAAATAAATTTAACAATGCTCTACATTCATGTACCTTTTTGTAAGCAAGCTTGTTCTTATTGTGATTTTTATTTTGTTACAGGCTTTAAGTACAAAGCCGAGTATGTTCAGGCTGTGCAAAATGAGATTAAACTTCGCAAAAACGAAATAAATGAAGTATTAAACAGCATTTATTTTGGTGGAGGAACACCGAGTAGGCTTAGCATCGCAGAAATAGAACAAATTTTGAATGTTATACATGCAAATTTCAAGGTTCTTGATACAACAGAAATTACTTTAGAAGCTAATCCTGATGACCTTACTCATGAATACATAAAAGGACTAATAGTTTTAGGTATTAACCGATTATCTATTGGTGTTCAATCTTTTGATGACAATGAGCTAAAATTCATGCATCGTACGCATACTGCTCAAAAAGCAGAATACAGTGTAAAGTTAAGCCAAGATACAGGCATAGAAAATATCAGCATAGACTTGATATATGGAAGCCCACTTTTAACTGATTCTCAATGGCAAAAAAACATACAAACCGCTATACAGCTGCAAATACCTCATATTTCTGCGTATAATTTGACTATTGAACCTAAAACCGCACTTTATCAGAAAGTTCAGCAAGGAATTTTACCCCCCGTAGATGAACAAAAGTCTGCTATTCAATTTAGGATGGTCGTAGAAATACTTGAACACGCAGGTTTTGAACATTATGAAATTTCTAATTTTGCTCTGCCTAATTGGTATTCAAGACACAATGTAGGATATTGGCTACATGCTCCGTATTTAGGCATAGGACCTTCTGCTCATAGCTTTGATGGAAATACTCGAAGTTGGAATGTAAGAGATATCTATACTTATCTTTCAGATTTGTTAAAAAATAAGCTTTCCATAGAAGAAAAAGAGAGTCTAACTTTAGAACAGAAGGCTAATGAGATGTTAATGCTCGGGCTTAGAACCAAATGGGGCGCAAATCTAAATAAGATATACCAAAAAACAGAAATTGACTTTTTTAAAATAAAAGGTACGGAAATAGAACAGTTTTTAGAGCAGAAGTTACTTAATATCAGTAATCAAGTACTATATTTAACTCTGGAAGGCAAACTTCTTGCAGATTATATTACGCAAAAACTGATAGTATAAACTACATACTATTTTTTATAACAAAAAATACTAAAAAAATATATAATTTTTAGCACTTACTTTGTATGAAAAGTTTTAACTTTGCGATAAGTAGAAGGTTAGAGTTTATGTGCCTTCGGTACTTAGGTTTTATTGTGCTTATTTTTTGGGCATACTTAAAAGCAGATGCTGTGTTATACGCCCAAACTGATAGACAAGCCCCAAAATTTAATTCAAAAGGGCGAGGAAAAATGGATCCTTATCGCCAAGCTAAGAAACTAGATTGGCAGTACTACGCGGATTACATTGAGCATGGGGACTATTTAGTACAATCTCAAGTTAAAGAGTATGAAAATGTACTAAAAATGAATCCGAATAGCGCCTTAGCTAATTTTAAGTATGGCTGGGCAATCATGAACAGTAATAGCAATACTAAGTCCAATGCCTTGTACTACCTATTACGCGCGGAAGAGTTAGATCCAAAGGTAGACCCAAAGTTAAAGTTCTACATTGGCAAAGTATATCAATACATGCACGATTTCAACATGGCACTTCGGTATTTTGAAAAGTACAAAGAAAAACTCCCCAAAGGAAGCTACGAGTACAAGCTCACGGAACAGGAAATAATCGCTTGCAAACATGCTATGGAAGCCATACGTGAAGAAAATATTGCTCACCACAAAATTATCAATGTAGCAGAACTGAATAGTCCCCTAGCAGACTACGTACCTATTTTAACTCCATCAGGCGATAGAATGTATTTCACTTCTTGCAGAGAAATGAATTTCGATAGTGAAGAAAGTTACATGGAAGATATTTATGTATCCATTAAATTAGATAGCGTACACTGGAGTACTCCTATTAAACTCGGCGAAGATAAATATCTCAACAGTAGGTGGCATGAATCTGTAATTAGCCTATCTCCCGATGGAAAAACGATATTTTTATACAACATAGGTCATGGAGCAGACTTGTATCAAGCTGACTTAGAGGATACTCATCACTGGACTAATGTACGCCCTATTCCTGAAATCGATGGCATAACCAGCCGAGAACCCAGCGTTTGTATATCACCTAATAGAAAAATCATGATATTCAGTAGCGATAGAGCGGATTCAAAAAGGGGGCTTAGATTTGTATTATACCGTTAAGGATAAGAAGGGGAAATGGCAAAAACCTGTAAACTGTGAAATTTTAAACACAATTTTTGATGAAGATGCCCCAATTATAGCCCATGATGGGGTAACAGTCTATTTTAGTTCAAGAGGACACAACTCTATGGGAGGTTACGATATATTCAAAACAACCTTAGACACTAATACTATGCAATTTTCTCCGCCTATTAACTTAGGTTACCCCCTTAACTCTGTTGGTAATGATATCTACTTTGTACTTAACAAAGATGACAAGACAGGCTACTTTACCTCAGACCGAGAAGGTGGATTTGGGGAAAAAGATATTTATTATTTTGAACTCAATACCCAAAAAGACAAAAACTTTACACAGTTAGAAGAAGAAAATGAAAACAACGCTGCAATAACAGAGCAAGCTCAAAATACACCAGAACAAATTGTTATCAAGGGTACAGAGGTCATGTCGCCCATTATTCAAGAAATGATAGAAAAATTTACTGAATACAAAAAAAATTGCATAATTGACAGAAAAGTTACAGGTTCTTTAATGGGAATTCGTCACCTACTCAATGGAGTATCAGATATATGTGTTTCTACCCGAGAAATGAACGCTAGCGAAATTCGAGAAATGAAGATGCGCTATGGTCAAAAGGCAGGCTACACTATCCCGATTGCACACACCTATATTTCTATTATAGTGAATGCAGACAATCCCATTGAAGAAATAAGTTTTGAACAACTTCGTAAAATTTATACAGGAGAAATCACTAATTGGAAAGAAATCGGTGGAAAAAATGAACCCATCCAAAAATTTAGCTTAGAGAATTTTAATGATACTTATTTACACTTCAAAAAAACAGTCTTAGGACCAGACTTTTGTGATAGCACTACTGTTTTTGTACCTGCTGAAGAAATAGTTGATAAAGTAGCTAAACACCGTAACGCAATTGGCTTTGGACTAATAGAAAAAGGGAATAACATTAAAGTAATCAAAGTAAAAAAAGACGATAACGAACCTGCCACACTTCCCACAGTAGCAAATGTACGTGCTAACTTGTACCCACTTACTCGTGATATCTATTTCATTCTTCGTGAAGAGCCCAAGGGTATTATTAAAGAGTTTATAGACTGGGTCATTTCCGCAAAAGGACAAGATTTAGCTCGTCATAGCGGATGCTACCCCTACTATTGATTTTCATAAACAGCCTGTTCGCCCACCATCTACAGGTAGATTTATTCCTGTGATGTAACTTGCCCAAGGGCTAGCTAAAAAAGCTACGGCATAAGCAATTTCTTCCGGTTTTGCAAACCGATGCATAGGTATTTCATGCAGCATTGTTTCTGTAACCTGCTCTTGAGTTTGATTAGTCTTTTGTGCTTTTACTTCAATCAGACTTTGTAAACGCTCTGTATAGGTAGCTCCAGGCAGTACATTATTGACTGTGATGCCGTATTTAGCTACTTCGTTAGATAAAGTTTTTGCCCAATTAGCTACGGCAGCTCGAATGGTATTAGAAACTCCAAGTCCTTTTATCGGTTGTTTTACAGAAGTAGAAATAATGTTGATGATTCTACCAAATCCTATTTCTTTCATTTTAGGCAAAACTGCTTGTGCAATGATATGATTACAAATAAGGTGCTGCTCAAAAGCCACTCTAAAATCTTCAATAGCCGCATTTTCTATTTCACCCGCAGGCGGACCACCCGTATTATTGACCACAATATGAATAATTTTAGATTGAGTATATTCCTGTATGACCGTTCGGACTTGTTCAGGATTTGTAAAATCCGCAACCAAGTATTCATGATGCTGCGTATTGGATTGACAAAGTTCAGATAGCTTTTGTTTGAGCTTTACTTCATTTCTTGCCATCAGTACAATGTTAGCCCCTAATGAAGATAACAAAAAAGCAGTGGCACTACCTATACCTTGGGTAGCGCCACACACTAATGCCGTTTTACCGCCTAAATCTAAAGGTTGCATGCAGCAAACCTAACAAAAATATCTTTATGAACCTACTAACGCTCTAAACTCTCCATTCGTAACTAATCTGATGTTGCTTGAACTTAAAGAAGGTACAGCTACTCTACCTGAAAATGTACCCTTGATGTAACGTTTTTTCTTATCTAATTGAGCTACCTCAATTTCTGTAATCACAATTTTATCTCCAGGTTCGGCAACTAAAGCGGATGTCCACAAGTTAGAAAGTCCTTCCTTATAGTAAAAATTGATGCTCGTTGAGCCATCTGTTGTGATAGGATACTCCCCTGTAGTTACTGCAGCTAAGGAATCCTTACCCGTGTTAATAGTAATTCCCAGGTACGGATAAGAGGTATTTGGAGCTATGATAGTAATAGTTTTTCCTGAAAAAGTTCCTAAGGGGGCAGAGTTTGTGTACAGGTAGGTATTCCCATTTCCCGTAGTGTCTATGGTAGCTTTAATCCACACGCCTGTAAATTGAGAAGCAGGAACATCTTTATCTGATTGTTTTGCGCAGGATGTCCAAAGGAACAAACCCGTAATTAAAACTACTAAAAAGACAAGTTGTTTTTTCATACTCATCAAAGTTTGCATAAAAGTAACAAAATTTATACCACAGCTTATTTGTTTTTGAATTTTGAATATTTTTTGGGCGTGCCCTTGTGGGCACTTCGCTGCGCTCATGCCCACAAGGTCGGCGTGCTTCGGCCTACGCTATCGCTTCGGTGCTACGCTGCGCTTCGCACCGTGCTGACGCACGCCCTTCGCATGCCTCACGCAAAATAAAAACCCCTCAAGCTATTTTCCCGCATGATCCCTATAAACTTAATAAGAAGTTACCTGCAACGAATAGCTTTCTACCATTTCTTTTTGACTTTCCTTGACTTTCTGCACAATATTATCTGCTACGGGCTGTATAGAACGTAAGAAAATAGAAGTATATAAACCAATAGCTATCATCAAAATAGCTAAGGGAGCAAGAACTAAGCGTTCTCTCAATGTAATATCTTCCAAATTCTTAACTCGTTCACTTTCTAGATTCCCAAACAAAACTTTTTTAAGCATATACAACATATACACTGCGGCAAATATTACGCCCATTGTACTCACTATTATATATGGCTTAACATTAACCACCGTAGAACTGTAACTACCTAACAAGATTAAAAATTCTCCCACAAAACTATTTAAGCCAGGCAAACCTATTGAGGAAAGTGCAGAAAGTACAAAAAAGAAAGTATACACGGGCATAACTTTAGCCACACCTTGGTAGTCAAACACTAAAACGCTGCGCTCATCATTTCTTAAAGCCAACATACCTACACACAAAAATAAAGCCCCCGTAGAAATAGAATAGTTAATCAATTGTAGTACAGATCCGCTCAAAGCTTCCTCGTTGATGCTAAAAATTCCTAACACAATAAAACCTATGTGCGAAACAGAAGAGTAAGCCAACAAACGCTTCATATCAGGCTGTTTCATGGCTATGATAGCACCGTATATCACTCCGCAGGTGGCTAATACACTCATTACAGGTGCGTAGTACACGCATGCATCAGGTAATAGAGGTAAAGTGTATCGAATGAATCCGTAAATGCCTATCTTAATCAATAGAGCAACCAGCATAGCCCCCACGGTGGTATTCGCGTATGTATCGGCAATCCAAGTATGAAAAGGAAATAGTGGAGACTTAATAGCAAAAGATAAAGCAAAGCCTATAAACAGCCACTGCTGAACCGATAACCCTATACGAGCATTTCTCAATTTCATATAATCCGTAGTAAACACCCCTCCATTGACCATATCCCCACCTACATAACCTAAATACAAAATTGCCACAAGCATAAGCAGAGAACCAAACAAATTATACACTAAGTACTTTACTGATGCCTTATATCTGTCCTTACCTCCCCATATACCTATTAAGAAGAACACAGGTATCAACGTGGCTTCAAAGAAAATATAGAACAAAAGTACATCTAACGCACAAAATACTCCCAAAAGAGCGGTTTCTAAAAAAAGAAGAAGCGAAAAGTATAGTTTGCTATTGTGGTAGTTTCTTTGCCAGCTGAATAGTACAGACAAAGGGAATAACAGTGTAGTCAGCATGATTAAAAGTCCGCTAACCCCATCTATGCCCACTATGTATTTCACATCTACGTAGGAAACCCATTGTTGTATTGTACTGTCATAATAACCCAACCAAAAATACCGACTTATCAGCTGAAAATCAGGATTTCCGACATCTATTTTTGTGTATAAAAATACAGACAAAAAGAACGCAGCTAAAGAAACGATGAGTGTAATTACTTTGGCTAAGCGTTCTGGGGATAGGGCTACTAGGATGATGCTCAATAGAGGTAAAAAAATCAATACATTTAGACTTATCATACTGCAAAGGTAAAAGAAAAAATAAAAATCAAAAGACCAAAGTGTAGAAAACTCGGTTAGTAGTGCAAAAATCGATGATAGCTAAAAGTTGAATTTTAATTTTATTAGGCGTGTCCTTATGGGCGTTTTGATGCGCTCATGCCCACAAGGGCGGCGTACTTTGAGCTACGTACGGAACACCTTGACCCTTACGCAGCAAAGAGCAAGCTAAAAAATCAACTATTTTTCTAAATAAAAAATAAGGTGAGCCTTAAAGCAAGACTCACCCACATTCGCAATCTTTACTTGATTGTTCTTATTAAGCAGTTAGTTTTTCATGACAGATTTTGCCATATTTTGGGCTAACACAGTGGCTTTGGGACCTCCCATTACTATTCGGTTAGATACCACATTAAGGTCGTGGTAAGTACCATCAGGATTGACAAAGAACTTATTTACATCTATACTGCATTGCATTACATAGTGGTCATTGTTGGGAATTATGAATGTATGAGTATCCGCAGTCATATTGACAAAGTTGATGCGCATTCTACGGTCTTCAGTTATGCTGTTTCCGATATGGAATTTGAAGGGCTTGGAATTTCCTAATGAGTCATAAGTACCTTCAAACTTATTGAATATGTAGCCTGCATTCCAAGACCAATACATTCCATTATTGGTATGTAGAGGATTGTTAGGGTCTGTAATTTTGGTAGCGTCAATGTTGTTTTTATTTGTAGGTACTCCAATAGTAAAGCGGATGCCTTTATATGTTCCCGCAGGTACTCCTTTGATAGTAACTAGAGCCCCTTTACCACCATGAGCAGTTTTTGCAGTAGTGCTTTTTATGCTTTTGTTAGACATGTCCACGAGATAGATGCCATTGTCTTTGTACTCACTACCATCTTCTCTTACAAAGGTAACTTCTGAAATGTACAATTTGAATTCAGTTACCTTGTAGTTGTTGCCTGCTCCATTAGTGTAAGTGTTACCAAATACCAAGTCTGTAGTATTAACTACAGGATTAAGATATAGCTCTAATTCGCCTTTTGGCGTAGCAGGGGGATTATTGTCATCTTTTTTCTTTTTACAACCCATAGTAACCCCCAAAGTGCTAGCAAGTAGCACTAACCCGATGAACTTGAAACGATACACTTTCATATAGCTTCAACAATTAAAAAGATGTTTTTATTTTAGAAATAAGGTTAGTCCTGTTCTAATTCGCCAATATGGTTCATTTTGCATGCCTTGCAGCCAAGTGTAAATAGGAATTTGAAAGCTAATAGGAAACAACCATTTCTTGTATTGAACTTGAGCGCCTACATGATACCAAAGAATAAAGCCACCTGTGTTATCCAAGCTTTGGTTATTTACCCTATGTGCCTCATTCCAATCCTGATTCAAACCTGTGTTTAGATTGAGCCTAAGCATCTTTTGCTCATTTTGTAAAATAGAGTAGGCGACCAAACTTTGCGTATTTAGAGTAGAACCAAAACGTATTCCGTCAAATCCTTTCATGCCTTGTCTGTATTGCGTTTGAATACGAGTGAGCCATTTTTTATAACTAAACCACAATGAGATGCCTGCAAGGGGATCAAAAGAACCGCTACCAGTAATGAGATAGTTACTTTCAAATACAATGTAGCTGCTGCCTGTTGGAAGTTCCAAGCCTATTGTAGCACCTATACCATACTTTTCATTTTGGAGCACCTTGTAAGATGCCAATAGGGCTACATCACCGAATGTAGGAGCATGTTTGTCTGAAGCAATGGCTACCCAAAAAGGAACTTGTGCGTGTAGAGTTAGTTTATCGTGCAGTCCGTACCGAGCTTGTAAAGTTGTAAGTAGAACACTTTCAAGTTGAGTGTGTGCAGGTTGGGCAACATTTGAGCTATGGTTATGACTATGATTATGGTGGCTATGAGTGTGGCTGTGGTTATTATGGACAAAGTTTGTATTTGATACAAGGTTTGTAAAGTCTGTGTTTATGTCTGCTACCCATTTGCGTGCGGCTAGAGTAGTGAAATTTAAGATATTCTCGCCGTTACTGCACAAAGTTGGGTTTCCACAACACGGTTGACTTTTTGCTGTGATAGCTACCCCCAAACATGCTCCTATCCACACCCGTAGAAAAATAGATTTGTAGTAGAACATAGTGGTTGGATAGGAAGTTTATTGGATAAGCTGTATTTTTTGATTTTTTTAGTTGGGATTTAGAATAGGTCAAAATGTGCTTTTGGGGGCATTTCTAGAACGTCAAGGTAATTTTTGGGTAAGTATACTTGGTAAGAAGTACCAAAAAAAGGTGTGCTATTTTGGTTGAGAAAAAGATAGTCCAAACTTTCCCAAATACTTTCTTTTACATTTTGAACTTTGATATTTTTTTGTTCTTTGCTCGTAGGACTGGTAGAGTTAGACAGTTGCTCTTGTTTATCTACCTGTTTTTTGAAAAAGCACTTACCTTTGCAACAGTTGTCAGGTATATCTTTTTTTTCACAAAAGATTTTGCTTATATAGTTTTGATTCCATTTGTAGTAAGCCCATAGCAGCAGGTTTGCACTAATTTGTAGCGCAAGACTGCTCAACAATAAACTCGCCACTATGAACTTCACAAATGAAATCACATTGCAAGTATAAGCATAAAGCAATCAAAATGCAAATTTTTTGGTTAGTTTTTAGGGATTAAGTCATTTTGTAGTTGACTTTCAGGTAATTCAGTTGTAACACTAGTCCGTTTAAATTCAGGAAAAGTAATCTGTTCAATACTTTTTGATAAACCTGATGCCTCATCAATTTGAATAGCTACTGCGTTGATATGCAAATCTCCTTCGGCAAGTTCAAATTTTTGGGGAGTTTGAAGCATGAATTTGCGTATGATGGACTCTTTACTGATACCGATGACAGAGTCATGGGCACCTGTCATTCCTACATCTGTGATATATGCTGTTCCCATGGGCATAATTTGATGGTCTGAAGTAGGTACATGGGTATGAGTGCCTACTAAAGCGCTTACTCTGCCATCTAAATACCAAGATAAAGCTCGTTTTTCTGATGTAGCTTCGGCATGAAAATCTACTACAATAATTGGAGTATGCCTTTTTATTTTTTCAATCGTTTCATCTGCTTTGATAAAAGGACACTCTACGTAGTTCATAAAAGTACGCCCTTGTAGATTGATAACACCTATTTTTAAGTGAGTGTTAGGAATGGTATAGATGCCGTATCCTTTACCCGGTACTCCTTTGGGATAGTTTAAGGGGCGCAGCAAACGCTTATCCAAGTCCATGTAATTGAAAATTAAGTGCTTATCAAAACTATGGTTTCCGCCCGTGATAACATGAATCCCCATTTCATACAATTTTTGAACCTGCTGAAAGTTGTATCCTCTACCTTCGTGCATATTTTCGCCATTTGCGATGATGAAATCAGGATTGAAACGCCTTTTGAGAATAGGTAAGGAAATTGATAGAATTTCTATGCCTGGTTCTCCGACGATATCTCCAATAAACAGAACTGTAATCATAGTGCAAAAAAACACAAAAAAACAAAACGATGAAGTATCAGTAATTGAGGTCTCAAATGGGCTAAAATTACTTTTTGATTGTATCATTTTAGGTTATTTTTTGGTAGCTTGGACTTTGACCGTGTAGTTTTAGTTTTATTTATGATTGATTTTTTGGGCGTGCCCCTTGCTGACGCAAGGGTCGGGGCATTCCGCACTGCGCTTCGCTTCGGTGCTTCGCTG
>JANWVW010000042.1 GCA_025056095.1 Bacteroidia bacterium | reverse complement strand
TTAGCGAAGCACCGAAGCGATAGCGTAGTGCGGAATGCCCCGACCCTTGCGTCAGCAAGGGGCACGCCCAAAAAAATTATTTTAAAGCACTCAACTAAGCCATTTTTTGTTTAGATTAGCACAGAGCTATGTCCAAAAATTTTGAACTAGTATCCGATTTTGAACCCGCAGGAGATCAGCCCGAAGCAATTGAACAATTAGTACAAAGTGTCCAGAGCGGAGAACCACACACTGTTTTGCTAGGAGTAACAGGTTCAGGTAAAACATTTACGATTGCCAACATGATCGCCCGCCTAAATCGCCCTGCATTAGTACTAAGCCATAATAAAACTTTAGCCGCACAACTATATGGCGAATTCAAACAATTTTTTCCTAACAACGCTGTAGAATACTTCATCTCATATTACGACTACTACCAACCCGAAGCTTACATTCCTACTACCAACACTTACATTGAAAAAGAACTCTCTATCAACGCCCAAATAGAAAAATTTAGACTAAAAACCGTAAATTCCCTCATATCAGGTAGAAAAGATGTGATTGTTGTAAGCTCAATTAGCTGTATCTATGGTATGGGTAATCCGAAAGACTACCATAATAGTGTTTTACACTTCAAAAGAGGTCAAATTATTTCTAAAACAACCTTTTTATACAGACTAACCGAAATTCTGTACAGCAGAGATGATGTACATTTTCAGCCCTCTAAATTTAGAATTCGTGGTGAAAATGTAGATGTATTCCCGTTGTACGAAGATTATGCTTATCGTTTTGTCTTTTTTGGCGATGAAATTGAAAACATTATACAAATAAATCCAACATCAGGCACAAAAATTAAAGAAGTAGAGGAAATTGTCATATATCCTACAAATATCTTTGTTACCCCTAGACACGTATTAGAGGAAGCGATATCTAAAATTGAAGCAGAATTGCATCAGCAAGTACAATATTTCAAACGCATGGGCATGGAAGAAGAAGCTAAAAGAATTCACGACAGAACCTTAAACGATATAGAAATGATGCGAGAAGTAGGCTACTGCTCTGGCATAGAAAATTATTCGGTTTATTTATCTCAAAGAGAACGCCATAGCCGTCCATATTGTTTGTTAGACTACTTTCCCGAAGATTATCTTGTTATCATTGATGAGAGTCATGTTACTGTACCACAAATTCGCGCAATGTACAATGGAGATAGACAACGTAAATTAGTTTTGATAGAACACGGTTTTAGATTACCTTCTGCTTTAGACAACAGACCTTTGACTTTTGAAGAGTTTGAAAGTCTACCTAACCAAAAAATATATGTATCGGCTACCCCTGGGGATTATGAGCTTAGACAAAGCCAAGGAGTATTAGTAGAGCAGATTGTGCGCCCTACAGGTTTATTAGACCCACCTGTGGAAGTACGATCATGCGCCCCAATAGATGACCTACTTGCCGAAATACAAAAAAGAGTACAGAAAAAAGAAAGAGTTCTGGTTTTAACATTAACCAAAGAAATGTGCGAAAAATTAACGGAATATTTGGCTAATCTTCACATTAAGGTCAAATACATTCACTCTTCTGTAACTGCGTTAGAAAGAGTAGAAATTTTACGGGAGTTGCGTTTAGGTGTTATTGATGTATTAGTAGGTGTCAATTTACTACGTGAGGGTTTAGACTTACCTGAAGTCAGCTTAGTGGCTATTCTTGATGCAGATAAAGAAGGCTTTTTGCGTTCTGAACGCTCTTTAATACAATCAGCAGGTAGAGCTGCCCGTAATGAAAATGGAAAAGTGATTTTGTATGCAGACAAAATTACCCAAGCTATGCAGCGTTTAATTGATGAAACTAACCGCAGGAGAGAAAAACAAATTTTATATAACCAAATACACAATATAATCCCCCGTAGTATTAAGAAAGATAGACAAAGTATTTTAGAACAAACCGCAGCCGCAGATGGAGTGGATAGAATCCAAGTTAAGACTTACTACGTGGAGCAAGAAAGCTTTTCTCTAGCGTGCGACCCTATTATTCCTTACTTGTCTGTTGAAGAATTACAAAAGACGATTCAAAATACTCGCCAAAAAATGTTAGAAGCATCGGAAAACATGGACTTTTTGCTTGCGGCAAAATATCGCGATGAGATGATAGAATTAGAAAAGATATTAGCCGAAAAACAAAAAACAGCTTCAAAGAACTAAATGTTTTGCAAATCTTTGTAATTAACCTCAAATTTTGCTAAATGATATCAAGTAATTAGTTTTGTGCGCGTATGTCATTCATTTATGAAATTACTGCAAGAGAAATATTAGATTCTCGCGGCAATCCTACAGTAGAGGTAGAAGTTCATACAAGTAATAATGTTATAGGTAGGGCAGCAGTTCCCAGCGGTGCAAGCACAGGTGCACACGAAGCTGTAGAGCTTAGAGATGGAGATAAAAAACGCTATTTGGGAAAAGGGGTAGAAAAAGCAGTAAAGAATATCGTTGAAACTATTGCGCCATATTTGAAGGGCAATTCAGTATTGCAGCAAAGACAAATAGACCAAAAACTTTTGGAGTTAGATGGCACAGAAAATAAATCTAAACTGGGTGCAAATGCTATATTAGGTGTATCTCTTGCTGTAGCCCATGCTGCTGCACAATCCTTGAACCTTCCTTTATATCGGTACATTGGGGGAACAAATGCTTGTGTTTTACCTATTCCAATGATGAACATTCTCAACGGAGGCGCACATGCTGATAATGGTATAGACTTTCAAGAATTCATGATTATGCCGATTAAAGCACCTTCTTTCAAAGAAGCCCTTCGCATGGGAACAGAAGTTTTTCACTACTTGAAAAAAGTTTTACAGGATAGACATCTTAGCACAAACGTTGGCGATGAAGGGGGATTTGCTCCTAATCTAAAATCTAACGAAGAAGCTATTGAAGCTGTAATCCATGCCATTGAAGCAGCAGGCTACAAACCTGGCATAGATATTTATCTTGCCATAGATGCGGCTTGCTCTGAATTGTATGATAAGCAAAAGAAAAAGTATATATTCAAAAAATCCACAGGCGAAGAATTTACTTCCAATCAAATGGTTCAATACTGGCAAAAGCTAACACAAAAATATCCTGCGATATTGTCTATTGAAGATGGACTAGATGAAGATGACTGGGAAGGATGGAAAGAATTGACACAAGCTATTGGAGATAAAGTACAGCTAGTAGGAGATGACTTATTTGTAACAAATGTTAAACGATTACAAAAAGGCATAGAGCAAAAAGTAGCAAACTCTATTTTAGTCAAAGTTAATCAGATAGGTACTTTAACAGAAACACTTGATGCTATTGAGTTGGCTAGAAAAAACAGTTACACTTACATTCTTAGCCATCGTAGTGGCGAAACAGAAGATACTACAATAGCAGACATAGCTGTGGCTACGAATTCAGGTTTAATTAAAACAGGTTCAGCATCTCGTACGGATAGAGTAGCCAAATATAATCAGCTTTTGCGTATTGAGGAGCAGTTAGGCAATCAAGCGGTATATCTTGGAACAAACTTCAAGTATGTTAAAGAAAGATAATTGTTCAGTAACTTTTTGAATAAATACAACTCAACGTTCATACAAGCATTCAACTTGAATTCGTAAACCTATCATCCTGATAAACAATCATCTATGCAAATAGTTGGCTTTATTTTGAACAAAATTTGTCTTAAATAAAACTTTTATCCTAACTTTGCTCATCATAGCAATAAATGTAATATGGGATTACTTTCAGTCATCACATTTTTGCCAATACTCGGCGCAATTCTGATACTAACTATACCTTCAAAAATAAAGCAAGCTTACCGATACATTGCTTTGGGCATAACGGGCATCCAATTAGCTTTGACTTTATTTTTGGTCTTTTCCTTTAACTACCAACAGGCGGGCATCAATAAACTCAGTGCGTACCAATTTGTAGAAAGAGTAAACTGGATAACCTTTTCCGTCAAAGGCTACGGTACGCTGAACATTCAGTATTTTATGGGAGTAGATGGACTAAGTATTACAATGGTGCTTTTGTCTGCCATTATATACTTTATCGGCGTATTCGCATCATGGAGTATTGAGAAAAATGAAAAAGGATATTACTCTTTGTATCTTTTGCTCAATACTGCTACATTTGGGGTATTCTGTGCGTTAGACTTTTTCTTGTTCTATGTATTTTGGGAAGTGATGCTGCTTCCACTTTATTTTTTAATTAGCATTTGGGGAGGACCTCGTAGAGAGTATGCTGCAATGAAGTTCTTTTTATACACTTTGTTAGGTTCAGTTTTTATGCTTTTGGTTATGATTGGTTTATACACTTCGGTAGTAACTAATCCCGAAGAGGTGGCTAAAAAGGGAATGAGCGTGGCGCAACATTCTTTTAGTATGATTGATATGATGAATCCTAAGAACTACGTAAGTAGCAGCGTTTTTGCGATAGGTGGAAAGATGTTTGGTATCAATGCAAGGATATTAGCTTTTGCTGTGTTGTTTATAGCTTTTGCTATAAAAGTACCTATGGCGCCTTTACACACATGGTTACCTGATGCCCACGTAGAAGCACCTACACCTATTTCAGCCATATTAGCAGGTATTTTATTGAAACTAGGGGGATATGCGATTTTGAGAATCTGCTACGGTATTTTTCCTGAGGGGGGAATATTCTTTCAAAAGACTTTAATGATATTAGGGGCATTTGCAATTATCTATGGTGCTTTCTGTGCAGCAGGGCAAAAAGATTTAAAGAAATTGATTGCTTACTCATCAGTTTCGCACATGGGCTACGTAACTATGGGTATTGCAGCGCTTACTCCGCTAGCTGTAAATGGAGCTATATTCCAAATGTTTAATCATGGAATAATTTCCTCTTTATTGTTTATTTTGGTAGGGGTAATTTACGACCGCGTACACGACCGACAAATTGCTAGTTTTAGAGGACTATTTGCTGAAATGCCTGTCTATGGCGGATTTGTAATATTTGCTTTCATGGCTTCCTTAGGCTTGCCGATGATTAGTGGGTTTGTTTCTGAAAGTATGGTCTTTATAGGTTCTTTTGAAACTAACAAAGTAATTACTATGATAGCCACTTCGGGAGTATTACTTACAGCCATTTACTATTTGTGGACACTGCAAAGAATGTTTTTTGGACCTTTATACTTGCGCGTGCCTTCTTGGAAAAATGAACTCAAACCTATGACAGCCAGCGAATATGCCTCTGTTATTCCATTAGTGGTAATTGCAATATGGTTTGGTATTCAGCCCTCTGCTTGCCTAGATTTGATGTCTTCTGCAGTTAATGACTTCATAGCATACTCTACTGTAAAAGGTAAAGAGTGCCTTGAAGGTTTTGAAAAATTACAAGCCTTAATAGAAAAATGAATTTACCCCACTTAGACCAAGTGAATTCCCTTTAGAAAATAGGAGTTAAACTTTCGTACATGCTCTTGCTCAGCATACTACCAATTCAATTTTGGAGCAATAGAGTTTAGTTTGGGTAAGTAACTATCCAAGTTTGTCCATTTCGTATTGCTTGGCTATTTGTTGTACTTCTTCCTCTGAAACATTCTTAATTTCTTTGCTAATTGCTTCAAACAAATTTACAGCTTGGTTGATTTGTTTTGTATTCAGTCGGGATAAAATAAGCTGTGCAGCAGGTTGATACATAATTTTGCGAAGGTAATGAACTTTTTCACTTTCCACAGCTTTGATGTAGGTGCTTCGCCTATCTCCAGGCTTGAAAAATCGTTCAATATACCCTAGTCTTTCTAATCGGTCAATAATTCCAGTTAGAGAAGAGAGCTTGATATGAAATTTTACCCCAACTTTTGAAATTTTAGTGTCGCCCTCTTCTAAAAGGAACATCACAATTTGGAAGTCGTCAGTAGTACATTGGGCGATATTGTAAAATTGGTTTTCAAAATATTTGATAGCATTGTTGTAGTGATACAACGTTTTGGCTAAAATTTCTACTTGTTGTTGATTAAATTTCTCCATATTCATAGCAAATTTGTAAGTTTAGTTTGAAAAATCAGGAAATAATTGAATTTGAATGGTAGTTCCTTCTTGAACTTTGGATTGTATGTTGATATTTCCTTTGTAAAAATAAACAATTTCGCGAACCAATGCCAACCCTGTACCTGTACTTTGTTCGGTACCTAAATCATGATGTATGCGAGTAAAAGGGGTAAAAGCAGATAAAATTTTATCCTCTGGAATCCCTATACCGTTGTCTTCCACAGTAACGCCTATGGGCGTACTACTGAAAGTAATCTTTACCCAACGTTGAGCTTTTTGAGTATCTGAGTATAAAATACTATTTTGAACTAGCGCAAAAACAAGCTGCGCCATTAGCTTTGGGTTTAATCTGGCTGAAGCCTCTAAATTGTACCAGCTAAGTTCTACTTTTCGCTCTTGGGCTAGTTGTTTAATTTTAGAAAAAACGGGCTGTATAGCATCCTTCCATGTAGTTTCATGTACATCTTTGTAGATGTATTTTACTTTGCGAAGGGTCATGTAATCTGTGGTCAGTTGGGCAGCTAAGGAAGCTTCTTTGTATAAAAAATCCAGGTACATGTTTTGTTGAGGTGTTAAACCTTCCCGCTCTTCTACAAAAATCTGCACTAAACTCAATATTCGGTTCGCTGCTCCTTTTATATCGTGAGCGGCTTTGTAATAAGCATCTGAGTCCTGCTCAAAGCTAATAACAGGTACAGATATCATGCAAGTAGTTTTTTAATGTGTTCTATTAGTTCTGTGAAATCGTGATAGACCAAAGACTTTAAGTAATATCCTTTGACACCTAAGCGATTACAATAAATTTTATCTTCAGGATCTTCTGAACCTGTTAATACTATCACATTGAGTTTAGAGAGTTCTTCACTTACTTGAAGCATTTTTAACACTGCTCTACCATCTTGGTCAGGCAAATTCAAATCTAAAATCATACAGTTAGGCAACGAATCCGTTTCGTATAAATAATCTAAACATTTGATGCCATCTGCTACTTTGTCAATCTGAACTTCGGGGATGGCTTTTTGAATTGCTTTTTCAAGAATGAGCAATTCAGCAGGATTATCCTCTACAATTAGAATTTTCGCCATTTTTTTCATAAGCTACTATTTAAGTTGTTTTGCGTATTCTTTCGCTATGCTTAGCAATAATTCAGAATTACTGTAAGGTTCTAAAATAATTTTCAAAGACTCTTTGGGGTGATTTTGCTGTACCCATACAAAAAACTTTTGTGTATTTTGTATGTACTTGTCTGTCCATTCTTGAGTATTAGCGGCGCTGCTGATAATTTTGAGTATTTTATCTTCTTTGATGACAAACTTTTTTCTATACTGTTGAGCAGGGCGTTTGAGTAGTGAGTCCAAAACATCAGTAATTTTTTCAAACACAATTACCGTGTCTTTATTGATTTTCATATCAAGGATGTATGCTTTTGATTTAATTTGCTTGTCAAACTCAAAGATAAGGGCAAAGGTATCCGCAGGCATTGAATAGTTATCATCTGTATATTGTATGCCAGCGGTAGTGAATAGTTTTTTAATCTGCTCTATATCTCTTTTTTGATAGTAAGTGTCATAGTAAGTGGTTACAATTTTTTTATACCGTTCTTGCTTACTTTGGCAACCCCAAATAAGCAAAATAGACGTGCTAACAAAAAGCCAATAGCGGACCATCATATCTTATGTGGTTTGTATAATTTGAACAGAGAGAATTTTATCGTCTTGTTTAGTATGGTTAATGACCTCTAATCCTTCTACTACTTTGCCAAAACAAGCATGATTTCTGTCTAAATGCGTAGTATTTTTTCTGTTATGACGAATAAGGAATTGTGAACTTCCTGTGTTACGACTTTTGCGCGTCATAGAGATTGCTATATCATGATATTGGTTTTTGTCTGTCTGTTTGCAGGGGATAGTATAGCTTGGTCCTGCTGTATCATTTCCGCTCGGATATGCTGTTTGAATAATAAAATCAGGAATAAGACGGTCAAATATAATTCTATTGTAGAAAGTTTTTTGGACAAGGTTACAAAAATTTTCTACCGTAATAGGTGTCTCTTCTGTGTAAAAGTATACCAACGCTGTACCTTTTTGAGTGTGTATATGGGCTATACGCATGATAGCAAAGTTAATGACTTTTTTATGGTAAAAAAAATTTTTTGACTTTTTTGTCCAATTTGGGGCTTTTCAAAGGGATTTTAGATTTTAATGATTTCATTTTTTGGGCGTGCCCCTTGCTGACGCAAGGGTCGGGGCATTCCGCACGTAGCCCGAAGCACGCCGACCTTGCCCACACAAGCGCAAGCGAAGTGTGGGCAAGGGCACGCTCAAAAAAATAAATAACTAAAACTTTTTTATAGTTATCGCCCGCATAAGGCAAAAATATGCTAGTATAACATTGCTCACAGGTTTGATGTATGAGCTTTTTTGTTTTATTTTGCCTAAAATTGTTAAAAGTAGCTCAAACTTCATAGGTATGAGGCATAAAAACTGGATACTATGCTTGGCAGTAAGTTGGGTAGCGACTAACTTATTCAGCCAAGAAAACCTATCGTATGACCATTTAGCATTTTCTGCTACGGTAGCAAAAGACAGCACCGCACAGCACCTGTATCCTGATGTTTTACCTTTGAAAGCAGATTTGATTCAAATTACAAATGAATGGAAAGGTACTCGCTACCGTTACGGTGGGATGTCCAAGCAAGGTACGGACTGTTCAGGATTTGTACTAAGAGTTTTAGAGCAAGCTATGCCCCAAGTACAGCTTCCACGCAGTTCAAAAGATATGTATGCACAAACTTTACGTATTCCGCTTTGCGAAGCTAAACCTGGAGATTTGCTCTTTTTCAGAAATAGCGTCCGTTTACCCATTAGTCATGTAGGTATCTACTTAGGTCAAGGTTATTTTGCCCATGCGGTAGGTTATCATGGAGTAATTATTAGCCATTTATCCGAAGACTATCATAAAAAAACTTTTTACGCTGCTACACGCATCACCGAAAAAAACTTCAAAAAGGATATACCTCACTAAGTATGGAAATTCAACTCTCGGACTTTGACTACACATTGCCCCAAGAGCGAATAGCCATAAAACCTGTAGAACCCAAAGATCACGCTAAGCTGTTGGTCTATAAAAATGGCATAATAAAAGACACGTATTTTTACCTTTTAGCCGATGAACTGCCTGAAAACAGCATTTTAATTGTCAACAACACTAAGGTAATTCCTGCAAGACTATGGTTTGAGAAACCTGATTCGCAATGTATTATTGAAGTTTTTTGCCTAAATCCGATAGGCATAGATATTCAGCAAGCAATGGAGCGCACTGCTTCTGCTACTTGGGAGTGTATGATTGGTAATAAAAAAAGATGGAAAAAAGGTCAGCTCAAACAGCAGTTTGGAGATATTGAACTTAGCGTTACTTGTGTAAAGTCTTTTCAAAATACTTTTGCGGTAGAATTCAATTGGCGACCTGAAAATTATACTTTTGCACAGGTGTTAGAAAGTGCAGGAAAAATGCCCCTTCCTCCCTACATAGCTCGCGATGCTGATGAAGAAGACAAAAAAAATTATCAAACTATATTTGCACAAGAAATTGGCGCAGTAGCTGCCCCTACCGCAGGACTACACTTTACTGAACGTGTGCTAAATTCTCTAAAAAATAAAGGTATAAACCTACAAACTGTAACCTTACACGTAGGCGCGGGCACATTTATGCCGATTAAAACCAACAATCCGCTAAATCATTCTATGCACTATGAGAAAATTTCTGTTAGCTATGACGTTTTGTATTCTTTGTATGAAAATTTTGAGCAAGTTCCATTTATTGCCGTAGGAACAACAACTCTACGAACATTAGAAAGCATGTATTGGCTAGGGGTTCGTTTATTAGAACGCAAACCTATTACATTGCCGTATTTGATAGAAAAGCAAGACATAAGTTGGACATATCCTGTCAAATATACCTTCAAACAGAGTTTGGAAGCAGTTTTAAGTTGGTTAGATGCTCTTAATTCCAAGCATATAGAGGGATATACTAATCTGTACATTGTTCCCTACACTCCCATTCAAAGCATAAATGCTATTATCACTAACTTTCACCAACCTAAAAGTACCCTGTTGATGCTTATCAGTGCCATAGTAGGTCAAAACTGGAAGGATATCTATACCCATGCACTGCAAAATGGCTACCGTTTTTTAAGTTACGGCGATGCTAACTTGTATTGGAAGGAATAAATTTATATCAAATGACTTCAGTCATACTCTATCAATGTATTTGGCAGCCATTTTTTGAGCTTAGCTTTTTCGGATTCACTGATAGGGTTACCTTTCAAACTTAAATATTTAAGGTTTTTTTGAAGTTTAGATATTTCGGGCGGAAGTGCGGTAAGCGCGTTATTGTTTAATATCAGGCGTTCTAAATGAGTTAATTTTCCGATAGCAGAGGGAATTTTAGTTAATTGACAATTAGACGCGTTGAGAACTTTAAGTGTAGTAATGTTTCCAATACTATCTGTGAGTGTTTTCAGGGGGTTGTTAGCAATTTCTAACATTCGTAAATGTTTTAGTTTGCCTATGTCAGGTGATAAAGCTTTAAGATTGCAATTTTCTAGTTCTAACCATTGCAGTTTAGGCAGTTGAGATAAAATCTGAAAAAAGCTGCTTGGGGTGGCAATGTTATTGTTTTTACCTACGTACAGCCATTGTAGATTTTGTAAGTTTGCTATTTCAGGGGGCAACTGCTTAATCAGATTGTTTTGAATGTACAAAGCTTGTAGATGTGTAAGTTTTCCTATTTCAGGAGGTAGTTGTTTGATAAGGTTATTTTGAAGGTTGAGTACTTCTAAATTTTTGCAATATTGAATTTCACCTGGAATACTTTGTAGTTGATTGTTTTGTAAAGTCAAAGATTTTAGTTTTTGCAACTTACCAATTTCCGCAGGAATTTGAGTAATTTTATTGGTTTGCAGATTGAGAATTTCTAAATGTTCTAACTTGCTGATTTCAGTAGGTATGCTAGTGATATTGTTATTTTGTGCATTGATAATCTGTAACAAAGGTAAGTCCCCAATTTGAGGAGGTAAAGTTTCTAGCATGTTGTAGCTTATATCAAGTACGTGAAGTTTTTTAAGCTTGCTTATTTCAGGAGGAAGAGAAGTTAAATCCTGTTTGCTAAGGTTGAGTTTATAGACCTTATCAGGTTTGCTAAGGGCAATAGTTATAGAAGTGTCTACAGGATGCTTGTGTAGAACATCAATAGGGAGAATTTGAGTGTAGGCATACAAGCATGCAGTAAACCACAAAGTGTAACATACTATTTTCATACGAGTAGCACAAAAATACATAATTTTGTTAGGCATGTTTCAAAACCTGGTTAAAAAGGGGGTGTATGTATGTAGTGTAGTGTTAGGAATTATTGCCTTTGTTTTCTTTTTGTTTCATGCTTTTGCCAAAGATCCTGCTCAAATGCTCGTTGGACAACGTGCAGATATTCAAACTATAGAAAGTATTCGCAAAGACCTACATTTAGACAAACCTATCGTATATCGTTTTTTGTATTACCTGATAGACTTATCACCTATTTCTGTTCATTTTCAAGAAACAAAAAGTTATGCAAAATATGATTATGTTATACTTGCAACTATAAGAAACCATGTGATTTTGCTCAAAAAACCGTACTTAGGTCGTTCTTATCAAACGAATGAAAAAGTTTGGCAGACGATAACAGAACATCTGCATGGTACATTGCTATTGTCATTTTTAGCTTTATGTGTAGCTATTTTTTTGGGAGTTTCAGGGGGAATACTTGCAGCAGTGTATAAAAAAACACTTTTAGATTACGCAATACAACTCTTTACTAATGTAGGTATTTCTCTGCCTTCGTTTTTTGCTTCGTTAATTATAGCTTGGTTTTTTGGATATTGGCTGCATGACTATACGCATTTACCTTTTTCGGGGTATATTGAGCAATTTGATGCGCTTTCACTTTCTTTTTATTATGATTGGCGATACGCGGTATTGCCGAGTTTGACTTTGGGAGTACGTCCTGCTGCTATTATTGCGTCATTGACTCGGAGCAGCATGATAGAAGTATTACAAGAAGATTACATTCGTACCGCGAAAGCCAAAGGCTTATCAAATTTTAGGATTTTGTTCAAACATGCTTTGCGAAATGCACTTAATCCCGTAGTATCAGCTATTTCTAATTGGTTGGCTTCTCTAATAGCAGGGGCTTTTTTCGTAGAGTACGTGTTTAGCTGGAAAGGAATAGGATATTTAACAGTTCAAGCGATGGAGCAGCAAGACTTTCCTGTACTGATGGGAGTTGTGTTGGTTTTAGGAGTGTTTTTTGTGCTAATTAACTTTTTTACGGATATAGCATATCAATGGATAGATCCACGCGTACGTGTGTAGAGGTTGTGCTTCCTTGTATTTTTACTTAAATTTGTAGAATAAATGAAGTTTAAGATTTGGTTTATTGTGTGGTTAGGAATAGCCCTAACTGGATGTAAGAAAAACATATTTAAGCCCAAAGTCGTCAAGGATGACAACAGCGTATTGAGTGCCATAGGTAATCGTAAGAGTGTAGATGGAGTATTTACATGGTTCAAAAACGCATACGAGTTTAGAGATAGTACCTTGTACGGAAAACTCTTACATCCCAATTTTAGATTTACATACTATGATTTTGCAAACAATACACAAATTTCATGGGATAGGGGTGAGGAGATGCGCATCCAACACCGCTTATTCCAAAGCGTCAAAAATATCTCCCTTACATGGAACAACTACATTCAATTAGATACCACAGCTACTTCAGCAGAAGTGGTTCGTTCTTTTAACTTGTTATTAGAAATTGATGCGTACACAACTTACAGAGGTACAGGCAGAGTAATTTTTACGCTTACTCGCAATCAAGCAGATGAGGAATGGCTATTACTACACTGGTTTGATGACTCTGATTTTTAGTTTATTTTCGTATTATGAAATTTTTCAGTAACAGCTTTTTTTACACAAAAATTAGGAAGCTTTTGGATGCACTTATTTTTTGGGATAGCAAATGCAGAATTTTTGTTCCATTTTTACTAAGCGCTTTTTACTGGATTTTTTTTGTGAGAATTGCTTTATTAAAGAACTGTGTTGCCCAAGCCCAAACATGGCAGGACTACATGCAAAAAGGAAACGCTCTTTATCAAACCAAAGAATATGATAGCGCCTCTTTTTATTTTAGAAAAGCTTACCAGTACGCAGCACAGCAAAGAAACCTATCCCATCAAAAAGAAAGCATAAAGCAGATTATTGCAGCCGAGTTATACGCTTTTTCCCCTGATACAGCTCTTAAGTATGCAAACTTAATGTGGCTTAGTGATTTTCAACCTTATGAAATTTATTTTGCTAAAGAGAACATTTTTCGGAGATTTTTATATTACGATAGCGCAGCACTATATGCTGCAAAATATAGTCAGTATGCCCCTAAAAGCGATACTAGAACAGAAGTTGAACGGTTAAAAGCAGCAGTAACAGCGTATTACGAAGCATACTATTATGATTTAGCTTTATTTCATTCCAAAAGACTTTTAAACTTATGCGAAGAGGTATATTCTAAAAATAGTTCCGAATACGCCGAAGTAAACCTACTTATTGCGGCTATTTTAGCTAAAAAGGGTGAAGTATCCACAGCTAAAACAGTTGTTGAACAGGCTATAAAGATTTATCAAAAGTACTCTGAAAAACCAGAGGGATTAGCTTATGCACTGTATGCAAAAAGCGTTTTACTTACAGAATTAGGAAATTATTTACTTGCATTAAATTCTATTTACCAATCCATCGTACTTTATAAAAAACAATACGGAGAGCAGTATATACACACTGCCAAGGCTTTCCTACAATTAGGTATACTGCATGAAAAAATGGCTAAGTATGACTCTGCACTATACTACCAAAGAAAAGCACTAACATTATTCAAAAACATATTACCTGAAAATGATTTACACATTGCTCGTGTTTTACAGGCTATAGGTACCACCTACTTTGCACAAAGAAATTATGAGAAAGCAGAAGAATATTATCAAAACGCACTATTTATCCAAAAGCAGCACTATGTAGAATATCATCCTCAATTAGCAGAAACTTACAAAAACCTTGGCGCAGTGATGGAAGCTCAAAAAGATGCGGTTTTGTGTTACCGGTTTTATGAATTAGCTAATAACATCTACCTGCGTACACTTGGTACAAAGCATATAGAAGTAGCCCAAAGCTATATCAATTTAGGTACCGCTTACTTTCTGAAAAAAGAACATCAAAAAAGTCTTAATTATTATCTTAAAGGTTTGCACTTATTAGAGCATAATCCTCAATGGGCTATGCACGAGTATTTACTTCAAGCTTATCAAAAACTTTCTTTTTTTTACCAAACCGAAAAAGATTATGAAAAAGCTATCCAATACGCAGAAAAAGCTGTCTTTATTCTCAAAAATAAAGTAAGTTCACCTAACGTGTATTTGTCTGAACAATATTTACGTTTAGCTGCTTTATATCGCTTGTCTAAGCAGTATATACGCCAAGTGCAAGCTTATCAAAACGCTATTGATGCCTTATGTCTTCAAAGTACTAATGAAGCTTTTGCTACACCTACCTACAAGAACGTAATTTTAGAAGAAAAAGTCATTCCTTTGCTTATTCAAAAAGCAAATCTAATCATAGAAAACTACTCTTATTCTCATTTACAACCTATTACTTTGTGGCTAAACGATGATGGAAAAACTGCATATCAAGATAGCCAAAAAGAGTATGAACTCAATAGTTCGCTTAATGCGCTGGAGTTAGTTTTGGAATTGAAGTTAAAATTATTCAGGCAGGGGCAATATGTGCCACTCCCCGAAGAAGTTCCTCAAAAAATAATTTTTTTATCCTTACATCTTTATCAATTTACACGACAAAAGCACTATCTAGAAAAAATAGTTTCTTATAGTGAGTTATTTGCTCGTTTTTCACATCAGTTTGCTGAACCGAATCTCAAATTTTATTCATCTACCCAAGATACTTTAACAGATCGTCATGCTAAGATTAACAAGCAAATTTCTAATCTAAAAAAAGAGCTGATTTATGCTTCTAAAAACGATTACAAAGTGGATACGCAATGGGTAAACACACTAGTCAAAGATTATCAAAAAGCACAACAATCTTTATTCAATTTGTGGCAAAATGCGCAAAAGTACGCCCCTGACTACTATTTTTGCTACCACATAAAAGGTTTGAATACTACTTTTGTTGAAACTCAAAATGAAAACTTAATTTACTCTATTTTTTTGGATGAAATTTCTAAAAGATGGAAAAAAATACAAGATGAGCAGCATCCTCTGCATAAAGCCCATATTTTACACTATTTGCCTTTACCAAATGCCCAAAGTGTAGCATTGCTTGTAAGTAGCCAAAAAACGGACTTTATTCCTTTACCTACTACTTCCGAAACCTTCAAATACATTACTGCAATAGACTCTGCTATGAAGCAAAAAAATTTTACTCTTTTAGAACAGATAAGCCCTATACTTTACTCAACCTTGTTTGAACCGATTAAAAACTACCTCACGCATAATACGCTGATTGTTTTTTTGCATGGCAATTTTAGTCAATTATGCATAGAAAATTTGATTGCAGACAAAAAAAATACGCTAATTCAAAAATACAGAATTTTGTATGCTTTTTCAGTAGCGGATTTGTTTGAGATAAAAGAAGAAAAACCTAAAACTACTTTTGCACAAAACTATCACAACGTTCGTCGGTCTGTATCTGGGTTAGAAAACTCTAAACTTGGTTTTAAGAGCGTTAGTAATACTGTGAATAGTATTGATATTTTACACACAGATACACCGATTGACTACAAACCAGGTTCAAAAATTTTATCTTGTTATTTGTACATTTCTAGCTATTGCAATACTTTTGTGCCGTACATGTCGGCTAATTGTATTACGCTGCGCTATCCTTTGGAAATAGAAACGGAACAATTTTTTTGGCGAGAATTTTACGAAAGTTTATCTAAAAGCCGTACAATTTGGGATAGTTTTTACACGGCGCAGCAAAAGGTAGAAAAAAACTCATTGTATTCTGTAGGTTGTTTTCGTTTATTTATTGGCAAGATATAGCCATTGTTCATAACAGTTGAGAAAGTTAAATTCTTTTGGGCAAGTGGTTTGATGAAAGTTCGGAATAAAAGTCGCAGATTGTAGCATTATTTGCGTGCATATAGCTTATTTGTTGTTGATTTTCAGAAGTTTTCAAGCAAATTGTAATATTTAATTTGATTTTTTGGGCGTGCCCCTTGCTGACGCAAGGGTCGGGGCATTCCGCACTACGCTTCGCTTCGGTACTTCGCTAACGC
>JANWVW010000041.1 GCA_025056095.1 Bacteroidia bacterium | reverse complement strand
TAATAGGTTTAGTTAGGGGTTGCGGGGGAGGGGGTTGGGGAGGGGCATGCGCGTATGAAGGGGGCATGCGCGTATTGGGCTTTTATTTGCGTTTTAAGCGATTTTCCCCGTCGGGTAATGGTATGATACCACCCCCAGCAAAAAAATCGCTTAAAACGAAAATTAAGCGGCAAATCGGCAAGGTGCGGGGATTGGTCTACAAACGCTTGGTGAACTTACAACTTACACTTACACTTACACTTACAAGCGAGTAATTACCTTTTTTTTCGCTAAAACCAATAATAAAAATATGTTCCTTTACTATAATAATACTGTAATATTATATATATAATATTACAGTATTATTATCAATATACATACCATTTTTTATAAATCTTTTTTTTATCCTATTTTAGAGTTTTTTGTTTTTTTATTAAAAACCGAAAAAGTGCAAAACTAAAAATAAAGGCAAAAAACCTGTAAGTGCCAACTTACAAGTTGTAAGTTTGTAAGTCTGTAAGTTTGACAAAACTGGTCAATTTATTTGTCAGCGTCAACCCGCTTGCAGGGGCTTCTAAGGGGCTTCTAAGAGGGTTGTTTTGATTTTTTTTACATACTTACAAGCCCTTACAACCTCCTCCCCCCTGTAAGTTTTAAAAAAAATTGACCAATTTTGTTATACTTTTAATTGATTTTGCTGTACTTTTCTTATTTTTGGCGCCTTACACCTATTTTGGTGCAAGGTTGTAAGTTGGTAAGTGCAAGGCTGTAAGTAAGCGATTTTTTGCCTTACAAACCCGCTTAAACGCAAAAAACACCCCCCTCGAAACTCCGCTAAAATCTTAGAAAAATACAATTTTTTTCCATACTGTGTAAGGCTAATAAAAATATATAAAAATATAGATAAAATTAAAAAAATGTTTATTATTTAGATACTCTGAAAGTTAAATATTCCAAATTAGCGCTTTTGTGTATGTTATTGACATTTGTAAACTTACTTTACCTTACACCTTGCAATGCAAGGTACCGCGCTGGAATGCATTGCAGGGCACTTGTATATTTGCATATCCAAATATACGCCCCTTTGGGCAAAAATTGTACTTTTTAAAGAAGACAAAAAAAGAGGGCGCCGTGTTGAGCGCCCTCCCCCAATGACTTACAGCCTTACTTGCCCTTCACTTCAACCTTACAACGAATCCCATACACCTGTAACAAATGCACCAATACCATTGCTGCCTTTGCAAGGTCCCCTTGTGCAATAGAAAAACGCAACTCGGTGTTGCCGTTTCTTAGCGTAATGACAAATTCATTCTGATTTTCCATATCAACAATTAACCAATATTAAACAGTCTGCTCCTTGATGTATAGTCATGGTAAACCCAATATTAGCCACGCCTGTTGCTGTGTTTCTTGTGCGGCGTGTGCTCTTAGCAGCACTTTGTAAGTTTTCTATCTTGTTGTGGTTTAATGTAACACTATCAATAGCAGTGCTGCGAGTTAAAACAAAGGCTATTGCATTGGCATAGTCTTCAATGTTTGCAGCATCTCCTACCAATGTTAAGGTAAGCGGGTAAGAAACCGTTGCTATCTGGTCAACTGATGTGGTGTAGTTTGCGTTGCCTGAAAGATATATGTAGGCAGCAACGCCGTCAGTATCAGAAACGCTGAAAGTTTGTTGTCCTCGCTTAACCTCGTAAGGGAGCCCCCCCGTCGTATTGGCAGTTAATTTAAAGCCATACTTTCCAGTGTAATATCCAATACTCCCATTCGAGGACTGGATGACATGCCCAACCCCGTAAACGGTTTGCAGCCACCTATTCATAGGCGGGGTATGGTATTGGAAAATATGTATTAGTTCATCAGATAACAGCTTCATGATTTCGTTGTGCACTTAAATATTGGGTAATAATAATAGAAGCGATATCATTGAGCGGGATAGTGTCTACATCTGCATCAAAGATGAAGCAATATTCCAGTTTTTTTAGGTGTTTCCACGCTTCTTTGCTAATGTGTATCAACTTGCGTTTGGTGGATTTGTAGGTGTTGATACTTGTATTAGCTAATTGGGGGTCGATAGGGGTCTGCAAAATAGCATTGGAAACAAACGAATACAAACTATTACTTCCCAATGTTTTTGCCATCTGATAGGCTTTCTCTGTGATAGCAATAGACTTTCGTTTACTCATAGTTGTATTTGTTTATGCAAATATACAAATATCATCTATTAATAAACACTATATGGTTAAAGAGTGTAAAAAAAAAGTGTAATAGAATTTGTTTATTAATAAGCAACTTTATTAAATTTGTAGTGGAAATTAAAACAGGGTTATATATGAAAGTAAACAAAGAAGTAAATAGGTTGCTGCGCACGTTGCGCAGCTTGGGGATGTGCAATTCCTTAGAAGAAGCGCTGGAATGGCTTTCCGATCGAATATGGGTGCGAATTTACGAAGGCCCAATGTATGTGTGGGCGGCTTACATTAACAGTGCCGCGTTCGTTTGTAACCCTGATTTCGTTGAAATCAGGGTTACCTTCAACAAGGTCCGCATTATTATAGATATCAATAATTATGCAATCGTCAACTCTGAGCTTTCTGAGCCTGAGAGCCGCCGCTTTGTGTTTGAAAATAATATAAAATATCCAGCTGTTGAGCCGCTGGATATCCTCAAACACATAGAGGATTTACGTTGTGAAGAGTATGCCCAAATATAATAATTGCCGCCAACTGCCATTGGCGGCTTTCTCTTTTTTAAGAGTATGGAAACGAGTAATAAGCAAACAGAACAATATCATTTGCAGTACAACCCTGCAACAGACTTTTTTGTATTGGTTACCGTAAGCGCAACAGGTATCCAAACAGAGATACTTTGCGATGAAGACATTGAGCGGGGTATATAATCTACAATGGTATTCTGTCTCAGAACTATACAAGTATGAGGGTTGTTCGTACAGCCACTTAAAAGAAATCGAATTCAGCCAATATGATTTAGCAGAAGATGCCTTATGTATTTAAGGGGATACCAAAAGGCTGCTATTGCAGGAGTTTTTAAATCTTGGGATAGCGGCAATACCCGTATTATTCTAACCGTGCCAACGGGGGGTGGCAAAACAGTCATCGCTGCCAATATTATTAAAGAATTAGCACACAGCGGGCGGCGGGTATTGATGCTTATAAACAGAATGGAATTGGCGGCTCAAACAGCCGCTACACTGAACCGCCTTGATTTACAGCCATCTATCATTACAGCCAATAGCATTCACATAACCAATCACAGTGTAGCTATTGCCATGCACGCTACATTGAAAAACAGGCTAAACAAAAAGCAATACTTTGACTATTTTTCTAATTTCACTCATATTATCATAGACGAATGCCATTACGGGGACTTTCGTTGGGTCTTTGAGCACGAAGCTCTTAAAAATGCAAAGGTATTGGGGCTTACTGCAACGCCTATCGCAGCCAAAAAGGATACGCCTCTTAAAAATATTTACCACGACATCATTGAGCCTGTTAGTGTCAAAGAACTGATTGCAGAGGGGGCATTGGTTCCTGCACGCTACTTTTCAGGCAAAAGGGATTTGTCGGGGCTCCAAATCAAAGGCGGCGAATTCACAGAGAATTCGCAAGAAGCTGTCTTTGCAGGCAAGGCGTGTTACGATGATGTGATTGGAAAATATATTGAGTTTTGTGAAGGTAGGCAATGTATTGTGTTCAACACCACGCAGCGCATGGCAGTGGAATTGGCAGCGGCGTTCAATGAAAAAGGGATAAAAGCCGCTTATCTCATCAGCGGCAACGAAGATTACAAAGGCACAAGCGATGCTGAAAGGAAATCTATATTGGAGGCTTTTAAACGTGCTGAAATTCAGGTTATTACGAATACAGCGATATTGACAGCGGGTTTTGATGCCCCTATATGCAGTGCAATAATATTAAACTTTGCTACTTTGCAGCGGGCAAAGTATGTGCAATGTATTGGACGCGGCGCAAGACCATATCCCAATAAGCAGGACTTTGTAATTGTGGATATGGGGGAAAACCATTACAGGTTCGGGCTTTTTGATATGATGTGGGAGCGCAAAGGCAAAGTAAGGCGTTTGATTTCGTCTTGGGCTGAGTTGTTTTGGAATCCAATCTTACCGTCGGAGGGTTTGCCGCCTGTAAAAGATTGCCCAAGCTGTGTAGCATTGGTAGCAGCACAAGCAAAGACTTGCCCAAATTGCGGGTACGTGTTCCCTGTTAAGCCAAAAGAATATGTCAAAAAAGAATTTGCAGAAATAAATATTGAAAAGTGTCCTGAAAAAATGATAAGGGATTGGATATACTTAGCAAAGTCTAAACGCTTTGCAGGCGGGGAAAACTTTGTACTCAAAAAGATACGCGAAAATTTAGGGGTTGAAGGGCTTTATTTATATGCCAACATAGTAGGTAGGCAAAAGAGTTGGGCGGATGCTTATTACCGGAGCCGCAAGGAGAAGTTGTGGGCGGATATCAAAAGGATATTTCCAATTACAGCTGTTCAAAATTGTATTGCAGCTGACATACGCAAGCAATTGGAAAGTAAAGTAGATTTTTTTAAGATAGAAATCCATTACCGCGAAAAAGTATTATCCAATCCAAGCGAATATCTTAGGAAATTTTTCCTTGAATGATTATGACAGAACAAAGAATATCTGTTATACAAGCGTACGCTGATACTCCTTTGATTGATGAATCGGTTTACAGCGTCTTACCAGCAGTATTTACTGTTCCTGCATCGTTTTACGCGCAATTTTCATTGCGTGCAAGGGATATCTTTTTCCTTGCCTCGTTGGGGTGTATTGGGGCGGCTTTAAGGAATCCATATACAAAATGGATGCGAAAAGTGAGTTATCCCAATCTATACATTTTGATAGCAGCCCCGCCGTTCAGTTTTAAGTCTGCTATCAACGATGCGAGGGGGTATCTGTATGATTCCGTTCGATATTACAAAGAGCAGTGGCAAGTTCGTGTGCAGGATTGGCAAATGAAGATGTTTGCAGCAAAGGAAAACAAAGAGACTTTTTTAGAGCCTCGGCCGTTTGAGCACTATTTGATAGTGCCTGCCAAGACCAATAAGCCGACGCTGATACAACAGTTAAATGCTTGCCCTGTAAACATATTGATTGCCAATGAAGCGAGTAGCATTTTTAGTACTATTCAAGCAGGTGGGTATGGGGATTATAAAGATATTTTGTTAAACGCATGGAACCATGAAGAGATAAACGATCAAACAAAAACGGGCGGGTATCGGGTTATGATAGAGACTCCGCGTTTAAGTATTGTAACCACCACAACGCCCAATCAAGCATTCCAATTAACGGGCGTAGGCACTGATGGATTGTTGAGCCGTTTCTGCATTTATGTGTGTGTGGATGAAACGGAGATATTGAACGGTTTCTTGGATAATGATGATGATATAAATGCTTACACAGAAGCTAAACGGTTTTCAAGTTTGGTATTGGAAAAATCGTTCTGGCAAACACATGTAGCGTTGCAAGAAAATCAAGGCAAGCATATATTGGAATATGTAAACAAGACCTTGAAAATGTGGAAGATAGGTAATCCTGATAGTGAAGTATATAAGAGTATATTAGGGCGGTCGCTTATCAACTTTGGTCGTATTTGCACTATCATTAGCATCATGGATATGCACACAGAAGAGCGCAAGTACTATGTAAGAGAGCATGTTTTTGAAGCCAGTAAGAGCATTATAGCGACGCTATTGGAACACACATATCGCATGATAACAGTTGAAAATAGTCGAGCGCCAAAAGATTTGCAGGTTCCTGCACCAGTTCTTACAGAAGAGACCTTGTATAGCAGGTTTTTGGCTAAGTTGCCTCTAAGTTTTAATCGTACAGAGGCGTTGAACATTGGAGCTGAATTAGGTATGTCGATGGGGAGTGTGGACGGGTATTTAAACAGGTTGAAAAAGAAGGGGTTAATTGGGTATAAAGAAGGCATTTATACAAAGTCATGAAGTACGATGTAAATGAAATTAAGCGAATCCCAATTTTAGAGGTATTGCACTACTTTGGTTTTGAGACTCGTACTACTGGCAAGTGGGCAAGTGTAAAAGGGGATACGAGTCTGAAAGTAGATGTAGCATCCAATACGTACCATGATTTTAGTAATAAGTATGGGCATGGTACTGTAATAGACTTTGTTATGCACACACAAAACGTTGATTTTGTGCGCGCTTGTGAGATATTGGGGGGTTGTTTTTTAGGTAGTGTGCCAATGGATGGTTGGCACCCCAAATCAGTTGCAAAGTCAAATCAAAGTTCAATAAAAAGTAGTATGAAAAGATATTTATCCGAACAGGTAGTAGGGGCTTTGTTAGGGGAAAAACATTACACTATCAATGCTTTGTATCAATTCATGCAGCGTTGGGGGGTTACGCCTGCAATGATGCAAAAGCTAAATATTGGTACAACGAAAGACGGGCATGCAGCTTTTTTGTATCAGAATAGTGAGGGTCAATATGAAGCTGTAAAGGTTGTACCATACAATGCTCATACGGGCAAAAGAAGTGGGGACATCATTGTTCCAAAAGGGTTTCAGAGTAAAGACGGTTATACTGCCAAATGTTTTTACAATGAAATAGCTGTTAATCAAGCAGAAGTAGTGTTTATTGTAGAATCTGAAAAAACAGCAGCTATTGGGACGTTGTATTTTAAGAATCCCAATTTTGCATTTATAGCGACGGGTGGTGCACAAAAGTTAGCCAATTTGTTGCGTTCAAAAGCAGGCTTGTTAAGTGAAAAGAAGGTGGTATTATTACCAGATAACGATGCAGCTGGAAGCGATTGGATAACGGTTGCAACACAGTTTAGGAGTTTGTATGAGTGTTTACAGGTTTGGATATTGGATGCTGATGCTCCTGATAAAAGCGATTTAGCGGATTTAATTATTTTGCAAACGCTTGGTTGGGAGGTTACATTTAATTCGCTTTATAAGAAGTTGCAGGGTGGTGCGCGCGTGGGGGCTCTCCCGGAGCAACCTTCCCGCGTACCAATAGAAAATTCGCGCGTGGGGGCTCTCCCGGAGCAACCTTCCCGCGCGCAGCCTCCCCGCGCACTGATGCCAATCAAACAAAGAGATGATGAGCTTAAAAGTTTCTTTGCTAAGCAAGGCGTTGATTGGGAGGAACTCAAAGCCTTCTTTGCTAAACAAGTGTTGCCTGAAACCTTGCAATACTACAATAGCAAAGGGGTTGTTTATGCTACTATTACCAATTTACCAGCTTATGTAGCTAATTTGTTAGAATTGGTTGAAGACCTGACCAACAACAAACAATACAGACATGCACAAGTGTATGTGTATCATTTGCTCCGTGTCAAAGAGTCTTTAAAAGAAGGTAGTTATATCCAATCAGAACAATTAGATGATGAAGTCCCCTTTTAACTACATTTCCCCCCTTAAAGCAACTTTCCTATCAGGATAATATTCTATTTCAATGTCTGTTACAATACCAAGCCCCCGCGAAAGTTGCACCTTATCGTAAATGTTGTAAGTTTGTATTGGTAGGTTTTCTATGTTGAAATTCAACGGTTTGCGCTTTCTCATGTATTCCCCACGAGGGTTTTTGATTTGATAAAATCTTTCATAAAGCGTTTTACCGTAATAGTCAATATTATTGTTAACAATCAAATTCCCCCAAAAAGCATCTTGTTGGGGGTTGATAACAAGCAATATTGGATTAGTTACACGCCCGTTATCCATTACCAATAAAGGGGCTTTGGTTCGTTTTAAATGTGATAGTTTAGGGTCGGTTGCTGAAAATAGTATTTGAAAAGCTTTTTGTGCAATGGCATATTGTTGAAAATTAAGTTGCTTTCCTGTAAAACTAAAATCTACATTTTTATCATATAATTGGCGTGTCCGTCCAAAAGGAATATTAATTTTTTCAATTCCTTTTTGACGCGGTGAAAAAGGGTCTTTGTTCCAAAGTTCAAAGTAATCGTAGTAGCCATTGGTATTTGCTTCTGAGTTGCTGGCATCATCTGCAAATTTTATTTCAATAGCTGCTGGGAGTGGTGTGTCTCTAAGTGTGTAACAAGTTTTGTATTGTTGTAAGTTTACGCCTTTGTTTTCAAAAAAATCAACACGTTCAAAAACAACTTGATTACCAATTATCCGCCAGTCAGCATTGAAAACGGTTTTCAAGTCGTTTAGCAAGTCTGCTCCTGTTTTAAGCGGTTCATTGGTAATAAGTCCAGTATCAGATAAGTTGTTAAAGTCAATATCCCGCCCTCTATCATAATCTGAAAAGAAATACACCGTGTTGTAGTAAGGGGAATTGGGTTCAAAGATGGAGCTTTTAAAAGTGAAATTAGTACCTGCTCTTTGATTGCATAAGTGTATCGTTTCGGTTATGTAAGTTCGCAAATAAGGGGTTGGGTGGAAATATGCCAATCCAGTGCCTAAGTCGCTAATAGCTTGTATAACAGGGCTTAAATCAAAGTTGCGCAAACGCCTGCGCAAAGCCCCTAAACTTAAAATGTTAATAATAGTGCGTAAGATATCTACAATAATATCTATTTTTTTTAGGAAAAAGATAACAATACCTAACAACCAAGCGATTAAATAACCAACAGCGTTGCCGCCTGCAACCAATGCAAATACTACTTTTGGATGGTTTATTTGGGTACGAATACTTTCGGGTTCGCTAATGTAAGTCGCTTCAAAGTAGTCAAGAAATCGTTTTTGTGGAGATGCGTTGATTGGTGTAGCAGTAACATAACACTCTTTATCACAAAAATCCAATGTATCTGCTCGAATTTCGCCTTCAAAAAAAACTTTGTCATCGCATAAATCCACTAAACGTATTGGGATACCTTGTATTAGGCCTGTTGCAGCATATTGAGGGTTATAGACTAATTTGTCAATAATTAATTCATAAGCATCGTTGATAAAAGTGATGCTGCCTTCTAAACGTTCAACTTTTTCACTTTTAGAGTAAACCAATCTTAAAGGTTGTTCTAACAAAAAATCCTTTGTGTGGATGAGTTTTTTGCCATCTAAGTAAATGTCAATGTTTATCATGTTGCATATGCTTCAATTATCAAATGCTCATTGTTGCAGTAGCTTCGGGCAATGTTGCCAATCATGGTAAAATTTTCATACTGTAAATGCTCAAAAGTGTTAGCATCGGTTCTTTTTCTTGCATTGGCTAAAAGGTTTTGGCAAGCTATCCCAAACGGTTCGTTTTGATAACCTACTGTAAAGTAGTTGCGATGGTTAACCGTTTCAGCTGCTGCTGTAAATACAATAGCTAATATAGCTGGTTTTTTTTGCGTTGTATCACAAATAGAACCGTAAATAATAATATTGGCAATTTCATTAGCTTCTTTTTGATGTGCAACAGGTTTAGCTACTACTTGCTTAGCTGCTTGTTGTAACTGTTTAAATTCAACAGGCATTGTTTTTTGTGCAAACAGTGCTAAGGACTGTGTGCAAATTGATGCAAACAAATATTCCATCCACGCTTTGCGTTCGTGGTTAGATTGGAAACGATTTTCAGGTGGATAAGACAGCCTCATTTTTTTTCAAAAGCCTCTGTTTGAATTTTTTGTATTCTTAAATAGTCGTATTTCAAATTAAGAAACTTGCCGTAATCCCAATCCAGCATTTCATCAGGATTGTATCTAAATTCTTTTGCCAATATAAGCCTTGTAAGACGTAAATCATCAGCAAATTCTATGTTATTGGCAATGAAATACGGGTCGTTTAACCCAAAACGCTGGCAAATATACAACGCTAAATTGTGGTATCTTGCATCGGGGTATTGGTCTGTGATTTTAGGGCGTGGGTAACTAATTGTACTAACAAGCCCATTTGTTCTGTGTTCTGATAGTTCTTTAATTGTTCGTTCAAAATAGCGGCTTTTGGCAAAAAAAAACCCAATAATGTAGGGTCGTTTTTAAGCCGCTCCTCTTTTATAGCATCCCATGCAGCACTTTGTGCATATTCAAGCGGTTCGTTTTCGCAAACCATTACCAATTTAGTAAGCGCTAACAGAAATTGATACTCCCCGCAATTCCTAATTCTTTCTTGTAAACGGGCACTGTTTTGAAAATATTGGCGTTGTAGCTCGGTTTTCTCATCAGGACGGCAAACAGCTAATTTAGTAAACAGTTCACATTGGATTTGTTCGTGCTCTATCAAATCTGTATCCGACACGCTCAAAGAACTGTTGTTAATAGTCCTAAAAATGCCTTCTGCGCGCCAAACTGTAATCTGCTCCTCCGATTTAAAAGTGTAATAATTGTTCCCAAATTTATCCTTTGTAACAAATTCGATTGGGCTGTTAGGGGGGAGCACCTTTGGCGCTGCTGCCAATTCGCGGCTAAGTTTCTGAATTTGCAGCTCTAAATCTGCAATTTGCCTATCCTTTTCGCGAATGGCTGATTCCAATCTTTCAATTTTTTTCTTGTGTTTTGATAGAAATATCATCCAAAATAAACAAAACAGGTCCATCACTACCTAAAAGCAAGGTTAATTCATACGTTACGCCGTCTACTGTCAGCGTCCCATCCTCTTGATTTAATTCAAAAGGAATATTCTTTTCTGCTAATTCATCTAAAACCAAATTGATTGGTTTGTTAAATATTTTTAATCCATCCTGATTGGCTTGCATATAATTCACCATTTATAAACACATTATGTTTAAATCTAAACAAACCTATTGAATTAATAAAAGGCGGTACATATGCAAATCTTAGCACGTGTCCCGGTGGTAAAACTTCATCGGGCACAACGGTTCTATTCTTATGTGGTACAAAATTCAGTGAAGGATTGGTAGAGCAATCAATTGTATAATAAATATTGTAAGCTGCTAATCCCAAGTTATCGACGTTTTGAACAGGTACAATACCCAATGATACGTTTGAACTATTATAGGTTTCAAGTGTAGCAGTGACTTGATTAAGGTCAATCAAAGTGCTAACAAAAACATGAAACAATACTGCATTAGAAACATCAAATTGGGCTCTTTGATAATGATAAACTTTTGCCCAATGAATTACATCGTCAAATCTTGTAGATGTTCTAAATTCTTGCGTACCATTAGTAAACCCGCAATCCAACCAATTAGGAGTACCGATAGTGCCGGGGCTGAATAGAGGTAACTCCCATGTTGTACGTGCTAAATCCCAACGCTCTCTAATTTCGTTTGGACCGGGCGAAATATCGAATAAACCAAAATTGTTGTTGAAATCTGTATTATTACCGGGTACAAAGTAGAATGAAATACAGTTTGGGATATAGTCATTGGGTTGTTGGCAAGCATACAACGTTGCGCTGCTGATGCTTCGTTGTGATGCAAAAGGGCAAAGTGTTGGATTAGGTTCATAATCTACCCATGATTGTTGCCCAAAGGTTGCACTATTGGGGTTTACATCAACAACCAAGCGTTCAGTCATTGGGGGCGCAAACTCTTTGCAACGGATCTCTTCGGGGCAAACAGGGACAAATATTGGGCAAGATTCGACGGGGCATTGAACAGCATCTTGGGGGGACGGTGGCAAATCAACCCATCTAATAGTGCCAAAATTTGGCAATCTATTATTTACTTGTATTTGTTTCTTTTGACGTGTAGAATTGGTTCTTGGGGGGTCAAACTTGCAACGTGTAACAGGGTTACAATTTTCATCTTGCACATCAATCCATACTTCTTGGTTACACGGGTCGGGGTCAATTGGACATAAATCAGGTCTTAACCCAATAGTTACCCACTGTTCATTGCCAAAGGTAGGCGAAAAGGGGTTTCTGTCTACTTGTTTTTTTTCTGCCAGTGAAGTAACGCGTCCCAATTCAGGTTGCACACAACGCCACTCGCCTGTATCTTGGTAATCAGGGAGGGTTGAAGTAGGCGGGCAGTCCTCGCAGTCTGTTGGAGTAGGCGGTAAAATAATTGTTCGCGTTGTCCCGTATGTTGGTGAAATAGGATTGGTATCTTGCTGTGTAACTTGTTTTCGGCAATCAGTTCTTGGTTCAGGTTGACATTCAGGCAAGGAAACATCTTCCCAATTAGCTTCTGTATCATCTAATGGGCAAAGAGTAGTGTCTATTTCTGTTCGGGTTCTTATTTCACCAAAGGTTGGGCTGTTGATATTGGTATCTATTTCAACAATTAGTGCTTGTGCATTTGTACGAGGCGGTTCAAAAAGACAAAAACGTTGCCTTTCAGTCCACGTAGGGTTTTCTGTGTAATTGGGAATATGATAGGGTTCGATATTGATAGCGCCTGCTGCGATTAGGTTACACCAATTTTCAAGTACGTTGCCGTTGATAAGGGGGCTTTCAAAGTCAAAGCCTTCATATCCTGTATTGGTAGACGTAACGGCAAAGTATAATGGATTAGTAAAAGGCACGTTGATAGCAGCATTTTCACAAGGGATATTACACGGGTTGCCTGTCAAAGAAGGGATTGGGTTGACGGCGGTGTTGACCCCTGTAACGAGGACGCGGTGTGTATATCTAACAGTAGTAGGTTTTTGAGCAAATTGCAGCGTCCATTGGAGGTCGATTTGCCTTCCAATATCTTGCAGTTTAGTAGTGAATCTTGCTTCTAACATGCCATAAGTAGGGCTAACAACAGGGACGCTTTGCCCGTCAAAAGTTGCGCTTGCATTAAGCAATGTGTTTGTGCCTGAATATTCTATGATTGCACTAACAGGTAGCAAAGCAGGGAACGCTGCAAAGTAGCCGCGTGTGCGTTGGTAGGCAAGCGACGGGTATCGGAAATAACCTTTTAGTATTGGGATATTCATTTGCTTATGCAAATAAGCAGTTGTACAAAAATAATAAAAACCATGCAACTAATTGCTGCATGGTTTAGAGGGTAGTTAGGGCTCTAAAATGGCAGGTTATTTTCTTCGTCTATAACAATAATATTGTTGTGCCGCTGTTGCGAACGTTCCTCAGCAGCTGCAATAATGTCATCAAATTCCGTGCCTCCCAATACCGTTTTTAGTTTTCTCAACCAAAAAGGAGGCGAATTGACGTCAATATTATTGACAGGATTACTAAGCACTTCGATGATGTGTTCTTTGCAATAAAACACAGTGCTTTGTGCAAATTCAGCCAATTCGCGAAAGTACTTGGGGGGCATGATTTGGACGTTGAATTTGAGCGCCCACACTTTAATATTAGACTTGGTGGTCTCTTGATATTTTACAGCTTTAAATTGCAGCTGCAATGGGGAGGTTACAGGGATACCAGCGGGGGTTACGCGTCCTGTCTTTTTGTACTCTTTCAAAAAATTGGACGCGGTCCACGTAGGCAGCAAAAACGAAACAATGTGTGCAACATTGGGTATGTGCGCAACCACTGATACCAAGTTGCGCTGTTTGCAAACCCGCTGCCCAGTTGCCGGGGCTTTTTGCGGGTACATACACACATTGCCGAATTCAAATACGGCAATTGGTGTAAATGTTAGGTCGCTTACTGGCTTAAAGTTGGCTTTATCCTCGCCAATTTGACCAAATAGACAGTCTTTCAGGTCTATTTGGCATTGAAGCGGTTCCCCAATAGTGTATATGTACTTGGGGACCGCAACGGGCAAATACCCGTCTTTGGGGGCATCTGCGATTTCACCGGTTTCTTCATTGATAAATACGAGGCGCTCGAAACACCGAAGATTGGGCATGTTTTCCATTTTTACACAGTTTAAATGATTTCACTGTAAATATAATACATTGTTTATAAATAAACAGCGTATTGAGAAAAAATAAGGCAACCGCAATGCAGTTGCCCTATAACCCCAAAACAGTTAACTCAGAGTAATCCTTATTCTTATTTGTATTTCAATAGCCTGTCTTGTATCATCAGGCTTAATTAACTCAATACAAGTATATATATAATCTTCATTTAAGCTGCTGATATCGAAGACGATTGGGTCCCCGACATTAAACTCTTTTTCCAATACAAAGAGTTGCCCGTTAAAGCTTAGATGAAGCTTATACACACCAGCTTGGCTTGCTACCAAGCTGGTGTCAAACGCTTCGTCAATATGTAGTAGCTTAGTCATTTTGGCAACGTCGTTTTGATGATCGTCGATGTTTTTCGCAACGGCTTATTTACAACGATTTCCTCGCCGTCCTCTGTGACGATCATGGTTGCAGCCAATCTATCAGGGATAGCCTTTGCAGCGTCTTCAATCGCCTTTTGCAAGGCGCGCAATTGCTTAATTTGCGCTTCCAATTCCACCCACTTTGGGGTATTGCTATAATCGTACTCCGAACGATTAACAGCCTCCACCCTTGCCCCGTTGAATTGGAAACCGCCCCTCCCATAACTCTCTATTTCAGAGGTGGCAATTTCTTTAACAGCCTCGTCTTTTGTAAGGCTGTCAAACACCTCTTCAACATACTTTGCCGCAACAAAGTATGGCAGGGGGCTTATTTCGCCTTCCAATATTGCCCGACGCAACTCTTTTGTTTCGTCGGCAGCGGCGCTCTTTGACGCAACGCGCTCGCCGCTAATTACTTTTGCAATTTCCATAACTTCTTGTTTTGGGGCAAAATAAGCAAAATGTATATTTATACCCAAATGGATTAATAAAAAAATTATCATTGGTTTGTTTTCCCAAGCATCTTGATTTGCATTTTTAATTCTTCATGTTGGGCTTTTACTTCTGAAAAGTACACCTCAGTCCTGTGCTCTAAATTGGATACGGTTTCAACCAATTTGTCTATTACTGTAATTTGCTTTTTATACAACTCGATATTGTTATTTAATTCCTGTTGTATAATAACTAATGTTTCAATCATCTTTTGGGTTATCGTATTGTGTTGTAGCCGTTCACGCTCAATAAACTGCATGAATTGGTTGTTAGTATTGGTAATAGACTCAATAAACCGCTCATCTTTTTTGGCAAATGCAGCACTAAATACTTTTATCAGCCCAAACAACGAAAATGCGAGCAGACCTGAAACACCACTTACTTGTAGAACGTTTTTCAACGTCTCTGTATTTACCCAATCCATTATAATATGCTGGCTAATGTACGACCATAACTAAGGTATTAAGGGGTATTGGGACTCTAATTTTTGTAATGCTACCAATGCTATCAGCCCACGATACCACCGCCGATAAAATGCACATCGGTATTATTGTGTTAATTTAATAAAATTAAACATTTTTAAGGCTGCATTGACAAATTGTAACCTGCTATTCTGTTCTAAATTGGAACGGTCATACAACCAAGTAGCAGGCTCTAAATTAGGGTCGTTATCTGCATGAACATAAGCATGATGTGTTCCAATGCGTCTAAACCCTACTAAAATCAAAGCCATGACAATTTGTTCAAAATTTGACCAACTGTAACACCTAATATCGGCTGCATAGCCTCTCAAATGAGCACTGTTAGCAACCCCCCCAATCACTTTGTTGAATGCTTCTGTGCGAAACCCTGAATTAATAACAAACGGTATCCCTGCCAATGCACGGGCTTTGTCAAGCATTTCCATCGTGCTGTGTTGCATATTAACACCGCTACCTTTTACATCAGGGCTGTCAAATTCAGATAAACTGAAAAATTCATACTTTCTTTCACTCATATTGTTCTTTTTTTTCATAGTTATGATATGGTAATGTTAAAACCATTGGCTGCCAATTGTTGATTGATGTAATCCTTTTCTGCTTCTGTAAGCGGCTCGTTCATTGCAGGGAGTAACATGTTAATAGCCAACTGCAACGCCGCTTCACTTGCCCCCGTTGTTTTGCCGTCTGTTAAAACTTTTAACAAAAACGTAAACCCGTTGCCAGTTGAATTAATAGCTTTATTTAGAATAGATTGGTGCTGATACAACGCTTGCTCTAAGTTTAACCAATCTGTTGTTGTAAGCGTTCGCGGTGCTGGAACGGGCTCTTGGTAATCTTGCTCAACCAATCTTACTTGCATATCGTGCTCTTGCGCATACATGTTAGCTTGTTCAGCATCTAAAAACTGAACAATCATCGTTTCGTTGTATGCTTCGTAAATTGTTCTTGTCATAGCTTTTTAATTTTTACTATTATACATTAGGGCGCGCGTAGTCCCAATCTACTTCTAATATATTACCTGCACTTTGAGTCCAGCCATATAGTCCATAAAAAGTTGCAGTAGTTAAAGCTGTTGGAATATTAGTAGTAATAAATGGTGTTACTGGGCTATCATTAACGCAAAAACGAATACCAGAAGCTCCTATTTGAATTTCTAAAACAAACCAATCAGCCCAATTGCTTGGTTGTGAGCTGGGAGTTACTATCGTACTTATACCACTATTTCTTACATGCGCTTGAAAATTAATGACAGACGTTCCATTCGTTTGCCATCTAAAAAAAACACCAGTTTCTGGTTTTAATCGTACCATTGTGGAATTGAAATACTACTGTTAGATATACACACCGCGTCCTCGTTACAGTTTTAATCGTACCATTGTGGAATTGAAATACGCTTTGGAATGATACGTATGCCGATGACTATTCCAGTTTTAATC